>CAYJDL010000096.1:0-5961 GCA_964368885.1 uncultured Desulfovibrionaceae bacterium
TTTACTTTTGAAGAAGCAGCAAAACCGTTTAATTTGCCTACATTACGCAAAAAAGCTTATTTCGTTGCTATTACCACTACCAGCGGAACAGGAACGGAAGTAACAGCATTTTCAATAATTACAGATGAAAAAACTGGTACAAAATATCCTATTGCTGACTATAATATCACCCCAGACGTGGCAATTGTAGATACTAATTTAGTAAAAAGCCTTTCTCCATTGTTAGTTGCTAATACCGGAATGGATGCAATTACGCACTCCTTTGAAGCCTATGTTTCTGTTGTCGCTAATCCAATAACTGATGCGCTTGCAATCAAATCTATTGAAATGATAGTAGACAATATTGTTAACTCCTATAATAATGATGAAGAAGCCAGAAAAGAAATGCATATTGCTCAATGCATGGCCGGTATGTCATTTTCTAATGCAATATTAGGGATTGTTCACTCCATGGCTCACAAAACAGGTAGAATATTTGATATTCCTCATGGTTGTGCCAATGCGATATATTTACCTTTTGCTGTTAAATACAATGCACAAGTAGCAGGTGAACGCTATGCTCACATAGCTAAATATCTTGGGCTTGCCGGTAATACCACTGAAGAATTGGTTGATGCACTTATAGCAAAATTAGTCGAACTTAAAGCTAAGATGAATATGCCAAAAACCATGAAAGAATTTGGTGTTGATGAAAAAGCCTTCCTAGCTCAGCTTGATGACATTTCTGCCGCCGCCGTTGCAGATCCATGCACTAGTACAAACCCAAGAAGCATAGATGCACAAACCATGGCGAAACTATTTAAATGCGCTTATTATGGTGAAGAGGTAAATTTCTAAATCAATGCTGATTTAACGTTTAGAGTGTCTTGAAGGAATAAGTTATTTTAGGACAGGGGAAACTTTTAGCGAAATCTAAAAGTTTCCCCTTACTTCTTACGCAATGAAGAAAGTTGAGCTTAATTAAAAAAAAAATGCCCCTGGCAACAAAACCAACAATAACAATATTGCTTGTTTTACTGGAGGAGCATTATATCAAAGTGAAGAAAAAAATTTCTTCCTTGAGCAATGTGCCTATAAATTAGGCGGTGAACATGTGGCTAGCTATGCCAGAAGCTAGAACAAAACCCCAAAATGTGAAAACTGCGTACACTACTTTATAACCTTTCATAATATCCTCCGTGTCGTTGCTGAATTTATCGCTTATGCCTTTTAGCTCTGCGACTCAACGACAAGTACAAAATAGCACTTTGGAAAAAATAGTCAATACATCTTGCTATTTGTGAAAACAAGAATTAAGTGGGTCTTTTTTTCTTAAAAGATAGTTTTCTTGTGAATTATTAGGCAATTTTTTTTTATAAATCTTATTATATCAATATTATAAAGAGTAAATGATAGGTTGCTTCTCACAAGAAATATTATAAAATTCTTGTGATTAGTTTCATTAGCAATATGTATTCCTTAAAGAAGTCAACTTTTCAAGTTTTCGTCAGTGAAAAAAAAGCACTAATTAAATAAAAAAATTTAATTAGTGCTTAATAAAGATATTTTGAACAAGTTTATTGACTTTCGTCTTCCATCTTTTCCGCTTCCACAGTATCTTCACGACTTGTACTTTCTTTTAAGTCAGTCTTATGAACTCTTGTTCCATCATGGATAAGATATTGCGCTAAAGCCGCATTATCAGCCTGAGGAACTTGTAATCCTATACGCATTGCGTGGTTTACAAGGATAGGTCCTACAAGATTAAGGCTAGTCTCTTCGGGCTTGCCTTGAGGAATGGAAACTGTAACCAATACAGCCAACTCTTCTTCACTTTGTACACGTAAAAGTTTTTGTTCAGCTTCACCTACTTTTACCTTATATTCTTGCAAAAATATGTAGGGGTCTGCCACTAATAAGCCAACATCTGGCTTGTCCATACTCTGTAAAACTAAGAAGGGAGCTTCCGGACGAATTTGTAATATAATAAATTCATGCAAGCCTTCAAAGCCAGCTAGCCCACGAGGAAAATATATTACCCTTTCCGTGTTTACAGTGCGTAGACCAAGACGAGTCTGGATTTCTATTTCTTTTTCTCTTGCCATAAATTTGTCACCAACAACAGGTCTTCGTTACGGGTTTCTAAAGCGAGACGATTTTCTTCTGTTACACGTTGATAGACTTCTTCCCTATAGACGGTCACATCATCAGGTACATCAATACCAAGCTTTACCTGCTTTCCTTGCAAGCTAAGCACTTTGATGCGAATGTTTTCCCCTATGTAAATGCTTTCGCTAGGGCGACGTGTAAGTATCAGCATATCCAACCAACTTATGTCATATATATTGTCAGTTATGTACTGCATAGCATAATTTGCTATATTTTGCAGTATCCTTAAGGCCCAATGCCATCCAACAAATGCACTGTACTACAAAAAGCCATAAGCTGACAATAGCATCATAGGACATTAAATGAATTTAGTAAAGTTTAACTGTAAAATCATAGATGACGCTTGTAATACTGTGGAATAGGTCAACTCATCCTTAGCCAATTTGTTAAGTAATTCAGTTAAGTCTATATCTTCGGTATTACTTAAACGCTCCCCTTGGTCTAACTTCTCATGACTTAGCATATCAGCTGCCAAATCAAGGCGATTATCAAGCCCACCTACTTTGGCAAGTTGGGTTAACATATGTTCATGAGAAGCCTTAAGTGATACTAATGATTCACCTATGCCATCGGTATCATTATGTTCACAATAAGCAATCAGCTTACCAACAGTATCAAAAATATTATCCCCTTCAACGGTTTCACCATTGTACATTCCACCAAAAATATCCTTGCCCACTTGGTTAACCGGAATATAGGTATTTTCCATAACCTCATAACCAAGCTCAGCTCTATCCGGATGTATAAGCATTTGGTCTCCGGCTTTAAGTTCGGTAGAGCCACCAAATTGATTATTAAGAGTTAAAAAACCACCGGGTACCGTTAAGGTAGTAGAGCCGGCAGGACTAGGCACTACACTTGAGGCTTGAATCCAAGTTTGTCCCTTGTCAGTACTATAAGAGTAATTAACTACTTCCCCCGGTGTAGCTAAGTCTACTGAAGGATCGTTATCAATGCGAACAGCTATATTTTGAGAAAAAATACCTTGTGCATTTAAGGAAATATCTGTTGGTCCATTTAACATGTCAACCCTACGAGGTTGCAAGTCCATCATGCGTGGTTGCATATCCACTATGCGTGGTTGTAGGTCTATAGTTAAATTTGCACTAAGTTTTCCATTTGCCGCATTTGTCATGTCTAATTCCATATTGCCAATATTATTAGCATGATCATCGACTAGAGGTAACTGTACTGTACCGCTGCCAGGATTTGCTATTAATGGCTGTGTTTCCCAATTTACTCCTCCATCATAACTTAATTGATAACCAATCTCTGCTGGGTTAGTTGCATCATTTAAATCTACATTACTAGTAAGTCTAAAAAGCACATTTTCCGTTAAGTCAGCAGGTGCTGTAACTTCTAAACCAGCAACATTTCCGGTGGTTACTTCGGCAAAGCCTGAGCTGATATTTCCATCAGCAGCATTTGTCATATCTAGTTTTACATCAGCAAGTGGGTTACCATTAACATCAACGAGTGGATTACCACCAGCATCGACTAGAGGTAAATCTACTGTACCAGCTGTAGTAACTATCGCTGAGTAAGAAGAGGGTGGTGTTGTGTCTGGTGCCCAATTTGCTCCTCCATCAGTGCTCAATTGATAATTAACAGTTGCTGGTGTAGTGATATCATTTAAATCTACATCATCAGTAAGTCTAAAAAGCACATTATCTGGCATACCTTCAGGTACTGTAATCTCTAAACCATCAACACTGCCGGCACCCATGTCAGCAAAGCCAGAACTAATTTTTCCACTAGATGCATTTTGTGTATTTAATTCTATATATCCTGCCGGATCACCGTTAGCATCATCTATGGGTAATTGCACTATATTATTGGCAGGATTAGGTACTTTTACTGTGCCATCTTCCCAACTTACACCGCCATCGTGACTGAATTGATAATTAACATCTGAACCAGCTACTCTTAAGTCTACGTCATTTGTTAATCTAAAAAGAACATTTTCCTTTATATCAGAATGTACGGTTACTTCTAAGCCATCAATGTCACCTTCAATATTGGCATAAGCACTTGGATCCTGGTCATCGCCATTATATACGGCAGTAGGGTAGAGATATAAAAATGTTCCGTCTTCTGAATCAACATTATCAGTGCTTGTGTCTTGTGCAATTTTTATTTCGCTACCAGGACGAAAATCTATAGTGACCCCATTTTGGGTTATTTGAGTTTCTGTAGCCGAAAGGGTAACATCATCACTCCATGTAATACCGCCGTCACTTGTCCACTGATATTTTAATTCATCAGAACCAATTGTGCCTGTAGGAGGGTCAGTAGGTGGATCAAGGTCACTTCCCGTAAAGCGAATGGCCATACTTTTATCAGCAGCACCAGAAACTCTAGTGGTGCTTGGGTCAAAATCTGTGTCCCAAGAAGTAACGGTCATGCCTTCTTCAAAGGCTGTTTCTTGGTAGTTATGCCCACCAACAATAGAATTATTTTCAACTTCAACATTTGACAGGTTGATTAATTGCCCAAAAAGTTGTTCCAATTCGTAAGCAATTTGTGTTCTATTTTCCGCACTAACGGTATTTGTTGATGCTTGTTCGGCAAGCTTTTCTATTGCTATGAGGGTGGCACTTACTTCTTGTAAGGTAGCATCCGTCGTAGTAAGCCAGCTTTTTGCAGTACCAAGATTACGCTCATATTGTTCAGTAGCTGCAATTTCTGTTCTGGTATTTAGCACAAGAGCAGTGCCGGCTGGGTCATCAGAGGGACGATTAATTTTCTTTTGCGTACCCCCTTGAATAGTGGATTCCATAAAGCTGGCTAAACTAGTCTGCATATGTTGCATGGTGGTGCCATAAATCATATTATTGGAAATACGCATAAATAACTCCTTTTATTGCTTTAAGCCCAAGAGGGTTTCGAGCATTTGGTCTGCGGTAGTAATAAGTTTAGCCGCTGCTGTATAAGCATGTTGAAATCTAATTAAATTTGACATTTCTTCATCAAGATTTACACCCGATACAGATTGCTGTTGATTGAACAAATCATCAGAAAGGGCTGTATTGTATTCAGAATTTGTCTGAGCTGTGCGAGTATCAGCACCAACAGTTGACACAAGTGTACTATAATATTCAGAAATAGTCTGATCCGTGGTGTTGCGCCAAGGTGTATGCATGCTAACATTTTTTGTCATAAGAGCACTGATACCGTGGGCAACAGTTGCATTATCACCCGGATATGATTGACTGTCTCCATCAACATAAGCAGTATTAATGCGATTATGGTCAACATTTAATTCAGTATTGATGGCTATATCTGTAGCGTCACTACCTTGGAAAAATGTATTAATTCCAAGAGCCGCCATAAGTCCTGTACGATCTTCACCTATTACAAAATTAAGATCAGGGTCTGCACTATTTAAAACAAGCTTATTATCTAAAATGGTAGCGTTAAGTTTGCCTGTATAAGTATTGTTAATGGCATCAGCTACATCTTGTAAAGTATGTGTCTTAGGGTCAAAAGGAACATCACCTGCAAACTTTAAAGTATCACCGCTAATATAGTCATTAGTAGTCGCATCATAAAAATGAAATTGTATTGGTCCGCTTTCTAAGCGATCATAATTGTGTAATCCGCTTTGAGGCATGCCAAGTTGAATGTTTACATCATCAACTCGCTCACTGCCATTATAAAAATTAACTAAATTATAACTTGAACCTTGGCTATGTAGAACGTTTACTTCCCACATAAGAGCTTCAGCAACGGCATTTAGCTCATCTTCATAGCGTCCTATATGGTCATCTCTTACTGCAAAATGGGCAGTTAGGGAACCACCAGAAAGGCGTT
>CAYJDL010000096.1:5971-8587 GCA_964368885.1 uncultured Desulfovibrionaceae bacterium
AGTAATATTGATAGGTCCACGAGTTGGCTCAACCCAATAAACTGCGCTTTTTGGCGTTACAATAAAGCGATCGCCTTCGGTGAAATTATCTGCTTCTGAGAAGGAAATTTTTAAATTATGTACTTGAACAGGGTCTACTTCGCCGTCACCATTGGTATCGGTCACTTGAAATTCTTCCACATTGCCATTAGCATCACGCAACCAAGTTTGCCCTCCATCAATGGAAACTTTATAAGTGGGGGGTGGCGTATCACCTACACTGCCACCTTTAAGCATTTCAACAGTATATTCATATGAATCAGCACCGTCAAAAACTATCTCTCCATTATAGGTGGATGAAGGCAATTTATTGCTTTCAGCTTGTGGTCCATTAAATTCTAATTCATAAGCGGTATCGCCTTGCACCATGGGCATACCTTGACTAGTGCGTACTACAAATTCACCTTCGGAAGTTGTTTCGGTAGTAACATCAATAATTGTTGCCAATTCTCTGACTGCAACATCACGTCTATCAAGTAGGTCATTGGGGTTACTTACTCTATCAATAGTCGTATTGCCTATTTGTTTATTAAGATCCGCAATGGTTTGAGCTAGCTCATTGGCTCTATCTACGTCAACTTGAATATTCAAATCCATTTGCTGTCTTATTTGATCCAAGTCTTCCATGGTTTGACGCATCATTAAGGATAAGTCTTCGGTTAAGCTTGTTAAATTTTGGCGTGTTGCTGGGTCATCCGGACGCAATGCCAAATCAGACCATCCTTGAAAAAATGAAGCTAGAGCATCATTAATACCTGTACGATTTGCTTCATTGAAAATACTTTCAACAGAGGTAAGCGTTTTTTCTTGCTCTTGCCATCTGGCCGCAATGGAAGATTTATCAAGGAAAGATACTTCCACAAATTGGTCAAAACGGCGCAAAACTTGCACGGCATCAACGCCCATACCTTGACCACCGGGGTTAGTGGTGAGGGAAAAAGCATCCTCTAATTGTACATATTGCCTTGAGTAACCCGGAGTATCCACATTGGCAATATTATTACCAGTTGTAGCAATATTATTTTGTTGGGCATTTAATCCCGATTGACCTATGTTAAATAAATGACCTATACTCATTATAACCTCCCGGAAATAAGAGCGGCTTGTGGTCGATGGCTACCCATATTGCCACGTCGGCCGTAAGTAATAGATGTATTTGGAATGATTTGAGAGTGTAACTCCTGCATCAACCTTTGACTTTGATCTAAAAAAGCTAAAGACAGCTGGGCATTGCGAGAGGCAATACGAGCGGCTTTTTGTTCATTTTTATCAATTTCAGCAAATAGCTCTCGCACATAATCACCATCTTCTTTTGGAAGAAGTCCGGCATATACCAAGACTTTACCCCCATCTAACATGGCTTTCATATCAGTCTTTTCCTGAGCCATTTGGCGAATAAGTTCATGAATACTCATTTCAAGTGCTACAACTTCATCAGTCTGCCTTTTACGCAAATATTCATATTCCTCTTCCAGCAAGTGAACTAATAATTTCATAGCTTGCTTTTGTCGATATAGGGTGGTTAATATGCGCTGATGCATAGATAATATCCTTTTGCTTAAAATTTTTAAGCCTTTATATATAACCTAGAAACAGCTTGAGGAAAAAATTACCGTATTTTACAAATTCAAGCTGAGTAAATTTTACTTATGCAATAAGTGTGCTAGCCAGTGGCTAGTGAATAGTGGTTAGTGATGTATTAGCACGCTTATTCCCTTAACTAACCGTTACAAAACACTATCCATCACCTTTATATCTTGATGAAACCGGCATAACAGGTGCTATAACCTGCCCCGGTGTTGGCGTTAATACCGTTGCGGTTTCATAACCCGGCATTGTTGCGTTAAATTGCTTATTACCACTAGCTGGTGCCATTACTCGCTCAGGGGGATTGTTACCTTTGTTAGAGGTAAGGTTTTGATTACTGTTATTGCCTCTCCCCTGCAGTGGCGGTTGCGAAAACCCTGTTTGAGGTTGAGGTGCTACGGCATAAATGCTTGTTACTTCCGTCTGTTGCGATGTTTGTTGCTCTTGTTGCGGTATAGGTTGTTGCGCATAAGCTTGTGTTAAAGGTTGCACATTATTTTGCACTGGATGTTGAGCATATGGATGCTGTTGAGCATTTACCTGTTGCTGTCCTGCCATATGCTGTTGTTGTTGCTTATTTTCAATGGCTTGAGCTGAGCGCAACAAAGCCTCTTGAACAAGCTTTTGTGTATCGGTAGTGCGTAAGTTTTTTGGAACATTAGTTGTATAAGTTGTACGAATTACCTTCGGCAATACTCCATGGGCTGGCGGCGGACTTCCAACTGTAAATTTAGCTTGCGCAGCATTTTGCAATCCTAAGTACTGAGCATTATTGTGTTGTTTGGCTTGTAAATTCTGTACATATTGTTGTGCAACATCATTATGTTGCGTTACTCTAGGTTTCATATAGTCCCCTGCCGTAGCAGAAGGAGAAACACCGGGCACAGAGTTAGAGCCGGCTACACTTGCAGGTGTTGTTGCATAAGGGCCTACAGGTGCATAAAGGTCAGCAGGTTTTACGTCTTCATATAAAGCCGCATTGCTATCTTG
>CAYJDL010000097.1:0-8536 GCA_964368885.1 uncultured Desulfovibrionaceae bacterium
TGGCTATGATTATTCCTACCGCCGGAAGTAATCATTATATGGAAAAGGCACTACGTTCACTATTAAGTCAAGATTACCCACATATTACACCTGTTATAGTAACTGCTACCAATCAAGAACCGGCCTATGACTTAGCTCTTAGATTAAAAGAAGAGTTTCCTTTGTTAAAATGTGTTGTAGCAGGACATGCAACAAAATGCGGTCAAAAAAATCATAATACATTACAAGCTCTTAAAATGCTTGATGACCAAGCTGACATTTATGTTTTTTGTGATAGTTCTCATCTTGCCAAACCGGATTTTGTGAGTCAATTAGTTTGGCCAATTATTAATCGTGAAGCTGGCTTTACAATTGGATATCATCAAGTAATAGTTAATGATAATTTGCTTGTTGGTCTTGCCTATCAAATTTCTGTACTACTTATGCGTCTTTTGCAAGCTGTATCTATTTTCAAACAGCCTTGGGCTGGAGCTATGGCAATTGACCGCAAGGTCTTCGAACACCATCAAATTGCACAAATTTGGGAAGATAATGTTGTAGATGATTGCTCTTTGTCAACTTTGTTAATGCAAAAAAAGATTCCAGTAAAATTATGCCCAAAAGCAACATTGGATACTTATGTTCAAAATCATAGTTTTATTGTCTGGGAAGCTTGGTTTCAAAGGCAAATTTTATTCTTAAAGTTTTGTACAATTTCACAGTGGTACTTATTAGGATTTTTTGCTATAATAATGACATTGCCAATGTTGCTTTCTTGTTTATTTATTTTTGGTTCAATTCTTGATATTTTTAGTTTTGACTTTGGGTGGTATACAATTTTAGCTTGTATGCATTTAGGGTTATTGTCATATATTGTTCTTGATTGGCGCAAGCTATGCAACTTTAAAGCATCACCTTTGGCTTGGCTAAAAGCTTTTGTTTTGTTTTGTGTGATGTTTGCTAAGGTATATTATGACACTACAAAAAAATGGCACATTGATTGGCATGGCTTACGCTATTTTGTCAAAAAAGGTGGACAAGTAATACGTATTGAAAAATATAAATAAAGGTTTTTATGATTTCACGTGCAGATCTAATACGCGTTAGCGTTCGTCAAGTAATTCGTCAAAAAGCCTATGGGGTAATTTTTTCCATAGCTCTTGGCATTACTGCCTTTATCTCTCTTGCTGTGCTTGGGCAGGAAATTCGTTATACCATTGGGCAAGACATGGTGCTTATGGGAGGGGTGAATATTATTCAGGTAATTATGGATGACACCTCCAAAGTAGGTCAACCAACAAGAGAATTTTATGCTGAAACAATAGATGAAATACGTAAAATTCCTGGCATTGATACAGTTAGTGCCTCTTTTAGACAGACAAAAGGTAAATATTTTCAATTTGGAGACACAACGACCTATGTGCAATTTAATGGTGTAGATCATTATTTTTGGCATACTTACTCAGCTAATGTGGTAGCCGGAAGATTAATTAATGCTGAAGATGTTAAACAGCATAGAAGGGTGTGTGTTCTTGGTTGGGAAGTAGCCAATACACTTTTTGGGTCTTCTAAAAATGCTTTGGGCAAAATACTAACCATTGATAATGATATTTTTGAAGTCATTGGTACAGTTGGCGGGATTATGATTGGTGCAAAAATTAGAGAAGCCTTTATTCCTGAAACTACAATGCAAGATAGACGCTGGGCTGGCGGAAAGATTAATAGACTTTATATACGCGCTATTGCTTGGGAAGATATAGACTCAATTATAAAAATAATACCCGAAATAGTTTATAAATATCAAAGTGCTCCGAATTTAGAAATTCGTAGTCAAGATGAACAGTTAGCTCGTATTAAAACTACCTTTACCTTTGTGGAAGCATTGCTCTGGCTTGGTATTGCAGCTTCTTTGTTGCTTGGTGGTTTTGGAATATGGTACGGCACTTTTTCAGCAGTACGAGCAAGAACCAGAGAAGTTGGCTTAAAAAAAGCCATGGGCGGTTCAGATAAGGATATTTTAGCTCAATTTCTTGCCGAAGCCCTATGCAAATCTGTAGCCGGTGGTTTTGTGGGTATTATTATCGGTACCATTTGCGTTGAACTTGGCAGCTATGCCCTTGGCAGTAACGTTTCTTATTTACTACTTACTTTAAGCGGTATCAGTAGTATTATTTTTTCTGCTGTCATTGGTGTGGTTGGTGGTTTATACCCTGCTTTACAAGCAAGTCGCATGGATGTTGTAACTGCCTTGCGCTTTGAATAATTTCCACTGAACTCTTTAAATGGATTATCCTAATGAAGCCTATTATTCTTGCTCAAGATTTATATAAATGTTATCCAGGTTTTCCACCGGTATTGAGAGGCGTGAATATTTCTGTACTTCCTGGAGAAATGGTTGCCATTATGGGACCTTCTGGTTGCGGTAAGTCTACCATGCTTCACGTTCTTGGTATGCTCCACGCGCCCGATAGTGGTGTATTGCAAATTCTTGATACAGATGTTTTACCTTTAACTCGAGAGCAAACTGCTTCTTTCCGCCGTGGAAATATGGGCTTTGTTATGCAAAGCAGTAACTTATTTGACCACTCCACAGTATTTGAAAACGTCGAATTTCCATTAATTTATGAAAATATTCCACCTGAAGAGCGTTGGGACAGAGTTGTGCGAGCTCTTGAATTAGTGCGCCTTTCTCATCGCATAAGTTATAGAAGTAATCGTCTTTCAGGAGGTGAACAGCAAAGAGTTGCCATAGCCAGAGCCATGGTTAACAGTCCTCGTATTCTTTTGGCAGACGAACCCACAGGTGCTTTAGATAGCCGTACTTCTAAAGTCGTGATGGAAAATTTTTGTAGCCTAGCCCATGAAGTCGGCATCGCTATGGTAATTGTTACGCATGATCCCGGCATAGCGGATCATTGCGATACAGTGTACACTCTTGAAGATGGTATTTTGGTATGTCAAAGGCAAAGCCCTATACCTAAACCAAGTGGCAAAAGTTCTGTATTAAGTTCAGCGCAAAAACATATCAATGGTGTTTGTGTAGTTGATGAATTTCCAACTTCTTATGGTACTGCTCATATACAAAGTGTGCTGAATTTGCATGAAGCTAAAGTGCTAACCAGAATTTACTCACTACAGCGAACAAAGCTTTCTTCTATAGTTAGTGGTGATTATACTTTACCTGTCCCTACTAAAAAGCAAAATCCGTGGAAGATTTTATTTAAAACCTTATCAGTACGGAGTAAGATTTTATTTCACTCTTCTGTATTGTATGAACGATGGAAACAATTACCTTTAAATCAGCGCATACCGATTGTAAGACGATTACGCAACCTTTGGCATTTTACTAAGGGTTATGTAATGCTTAACTGGTGTAAACAGGATGAAACTGAGTACTTGCATGCAATTGATGCTCACAGTACTGCTACAGCTGCATGGGTTGCCGCAAGCCTTGCGCAAATTCCTTTTTCATTTTCGTTACATACCAGAGATATACATAATTTATCATTTGTTGCTACTAAGGCTAAATTTGCTGCTTTTGTTCGGTGCGATACAGAAATTACCAGAGGGAAATTATTAAATGCTTGTTTAGCGCAAGATGCTAATTTTCCAATTGAAAAAATTGTTTGTGCTTATGATAGTCCCAGCATTTACCCAGCAGCGGAAGATTTAGACCTACCTCCATTAGTAAGGCATGGACAGATTCGTATTTTATGTGCCGGTCATTTTACAGCCCATAAGGGTTTAAAGTATTTAATTAAAGCAGCTAAATTACTTAAGAAAGCTAAGGCGCCCTTTGTGCTTAACATTGTTGGCAAAAGACGAGGAATGCCTTTCTTACCATTGCAACTTTTCTTTTTGGGCTTGCGCAAATATATAAAATTTAAAGGGCAAGTTCCTCATGAGCATATGCCGGAGCTATTTCGTAATGCTCATATTTATGTGGCCGGTGGTATTACTTTACGCAATAAAGAACATGATGGTATTCCCACAAGTTTAATGGAAGCCATGCTTTTTGGTGTTCCGATTGTTGCATCTGACTTAGATGAACATTTAGAAGTTTTAGAGCATGAAAAAAATGCTTTAATCTTTGCTCAAAAAGACGTAACCGAACTTACTGCTGCCTTAACAAAGCTTATTAATTGTCCTGACCTTGCGCACAAGCTTGGTAAAGCCGGACAAAAGAAGGCTCATGATTTATTCTCTACTCAAAAACAAGAGAGCATCATGGCTAAACGTATTTTGGCAACAAAAAAATCTGATACGAAGGAAGAGCAGGTTAAATCACTTACTTTGAGGAAACATTGATTAAATTCCTATCCCTTCAAAACGCATTAAGCATACAAAAATAGAAATTTTCCACAAAAAAAGAATAAACCAGCTTTTATTTAATTTTTTTGAAAGGCGGTATAAAGATGTAATTATGCGAAATTCTTTTAATCCACCTTTGCAGCCATTGCTTTTATGGCAAAGCTTAAGTTTCTTCTGGTTTTGTGGTTTATTAGCGGCAAAATTTCCTCTTATAGGTTTGATTTGTTTGCTTGTTTTTGTGCTTATAGACTCTCGTCTTTGGCGATTGCCAGCCCTTAGCGCAGCTTGTGTTTTGTTTTTATTTGGTATATGTGCTATTTATCTCACCACACCACAAGTTCCACCCACACCTTCTTGGACAATGTCAGGTAAAAGACCTGTAAAACTTCTCTTACAAGGTCAAATTGTACATGTTCAAAGCTTACCTGAATCACGTTTGCGTATTTTTTTAAAAGATGTTCATGCTGTACATGCACCAAATAGTCAAAAACTTACTGGGCTTACGGTTTGGACTTGGTCTTGGAAAGAAAAACCAATCAAGGGGCAAGAACAAGATAGTGAGGTTAGGGCTTTTTTAAGACCTTTGCCGGGGCAAAGTGTGCGCATTAATGCTTCAATACAGAGCACAGAATCATTTCGCAATAGATGGATGAATGATTTTGGAGAATACTGGCAAAATCAAAGTGTTTTTTGGCGTATTTGGACTCGTACAGATCAAGGTAATCCTCAATTTTTTGGGGAAGCATTTTTTTGGAGTTTATTGAGAGAAAACATTAGACAGCATCTTTATTCAGCTTTAAATTTTGTGGAAGCTAATACTGTAAATAAAGCACAAGCTCTTGCTTTTATTCCTGCTTTACTTATGTATGAAAGGTTTGGACTTACAAATCAAACCTTGGAAAAAATGCAAGCCGTATCGCTAATTCATTCATTGGCACTTTCTGGACAGCATTTGTGGTTAGTAATTCTTTATTCATCTGTTTTTATTTTCATTATAGGACGGTGTAATTCAAGAGTTTTTTTATATTTGGCCAAAAATAAAATTTTAAACCTTTGCTGCATCCCCTTAGCCATTGTGTATTTATGGATTGGCAATGCTCCCCCATCTCTTGTAAGAGCCGCTATAATGCTTATGTTCGGTTCACTTTTTTACTGGCGCATGTCCACAATGACTATTGGACAAATTCTTTTAGTAACAACACTTTGTATAACAGTTTTTTCTCCAAATGCGTTTTATAATATTGGTTTACAACTTTCAGTCCTTTGTGTAGCATGTATTTGCCTAATAGGTCCAGTATTAGTCAAAATTGAGAATAGCGCAAAGAAAATAATCAATCCTCATATTGGTAGACGTATTTTTAGGTATTTTGCTAAAAAAACTTTACAGATTTTTCTTATATCATTGAGCATTCAATTAGCACTATTACCGATTTTTTTAAGTTATTTCCCTCCAAGCGGCATGTGGTTTTTTAGTAATGTTATTTGGCTCCCAGTTTTAGGGTTATGGGTTTTACCTTTAAGCTCCTTAGGTTTAATTTGTGCTATTATTTCATGGTCACAGGTGGCGTCATTTTTGTTTGAGTTAGCAGCTTGGCCTTGCATCATTTTGTTAGAAACTTTGTCATGGATGAATGATGTAGGCTTGTTAGATTTTTCGGCATTACTTCGACCTTCATGGACTTCAATGCTTGCTTGTACTTCTTTAGCTTTAGCTCTGTGCATGTTAATGGGGCGTGTTATAAACAATAGAAATAACAACAATCATATCAATGGTAGTCGTGTAAAGAATATTGCAACTATTAGAAGGCTTACTTTTATAACATTTTGTCTTTTTATTGTTGGGCCATTACAACGTTACATGACTAACTTTTCAGATATATTGCATCTTGAGCTTATGGATGTAGGGCAAGGTCAAGCCATATATATAAAATTACCCGGTTCAGAGCGTTTACTTATTGACGGGGGAGGTGGTAGATCTAAATCTTTTAGTGTTGGTACTAGTGTAGTTTTGCCAAGTATTATTTATAATGATCCCCCACGTTTATGGGCAATGATAAATACTCATCCGGATTTAGATCATTTACGAGGTTTAGTTTATATTTTAGAAAAAGTAAATGTTAAAAATTACTATGATAATGGTGAAAATCTACCTGCTGAAGAAAAAATTTTATGGCAAAGTTTTGCAAAAAAACGCATGATGCCAACTCGTCAAAAATTATTTGCTGGTATGAAACTAAAGTTACCTACGTCTGAAAGATTTAAGTTATATTTAGAGGTTCTTTCTCCAGAACAAAATACCACTTTTGCAGACAATAATGCTTCACTTATCTTACGCTTGGTTCAAGAACAAGATGATAAAATAGTTGGAATAGCATTGCTAAGTGCAGATGCGGAACTTGAAGCTTTGCAAGCATTAATTGATTCAAAACAAGATATTTCGGCTAAAATTTTAATTTTACCACACCATGGAGCGAAAGATGGTTTGCTTAAAGAATTTTATCAAAAGGTTAATCCACAAATAGCCTTAGTTAGTGCCGGAAGATATAATTTTTTTGGTCATCCACATATGACAGTTCAAAAAGCTTTGAACGAATTAAATATACCACTGTATAATACTGCTGAAAACGGTGCTATATCAGTGTTTTGGCATTGCGATAATCAAACATTTGACCTAGAAGATGTGCAAAGGCGAAGCCTTAAGTATAAATAGATTTTTTGTAAAATGACTTTGTGTTATAAATAAATTTTTATTTTAGATATATAATTTTTTTTGTACAAAGTCTTTATAAATTAATTGTTTACAAAATAAGTGCGATGCTTGCTTTTTGTTTTTTTTTATTATATAAATCGATTTCTAGTAAAAAGAGAAGTGGTGATAAAGCTATGGATAAAGATTTCGCAGGGGTATTTTCACGCACAAATGCCTTAAAAACAAAAACTTACTATTTCGTATGGATAAGTGGCAATACTTTTTCTGTGCAAAGATTGAATGCATTTTTTCAACCGACAGGCATACTTGAAAAAGTTAATAGTTTCACCTTTAAAAGAAATTTTGTCCATGAGCCAACTATCAAAAAACACCCTAAGGGTTTAGTTTCAGGTGCTGCTCAAAAAAAATCAGGTAGACAAGCTTCATCAGACAATGTTGAAAGTTATTTGCGTGATCTTTTCCGTAAGGCTTCTTTGCGCTTAGGACGGGAGCATTCAAAAGAGAGTGCTTTGCCTATATTAGAAAATCTTATTGAAGTGGAAGAAGGAATTACAAAGGAACATCGTCATATGTTTAATGATTTTGGCATTGAAATGCGAAAAAATAAAATGCATAGACATGCACTTGCTTTTTGTAAACGCACTCTTGCCCTAACTGAAAGCGATGATCATGCTCATTTTAATGCAGCGCGCATTTTAATAGAAATGGGCTCTTATGATGAAGCTGAACAGCATATTCTAACAGCACAATTTTTAAATCCGGACAGTAGAATTTATAAAAAAACTTTAGAACATATTGCTATGTTACGCTTGCAAGATGAATAACTATTGAGAAATGCCAAGAAAGTGATCCCCTTGTTAAAAATTGATATATGCTTAGTTTAAGCTTTTTATCTTTAAGTATGGCATGTTCAAGAAAACGTCTCTTTAGTTTTGTTAAAATCGCCTATTAGCAAAATATTCTATAAATATATTTATGAAATAAGGATATACATGATTCCAGATCTTTCTGATATTTTCACCAGTTATGAAGAGCTTACAAAGGAGGTTGATGCTTTATTTTTACACATTCGCACATCTCAAGGTGAGCTTGTAAGCTGTGTGCAAGGTTGCAGTGACTGTTGCCACGCTTTATTTGACTTATCTTTAGTTGAGGCCATGTACATTAATAAAATATTTGCAAAAACCATTGATTATGGTCGTGAACGCTCTGATATTTTAAGCCGTGCCTCTGACTTGGATCGAACTCTCACTCGCATTAAACGGAAGTTTTATAAAGATTCTAAGGCTGGTATAGACCCTAATATCATTATGTCTGAAGCGGCTCGCTTGCGTCTTCCTTGTCCTTTGCTTAATGCTGATAATTCATGTGTGCTTTATGCGTATCGACCTATTACCTGTCGTCTATATGGTGTTCCTTTAAATATTAATGGTCAAGGGCATGTATGTGGAAAAACAGGTTTTAGTAAGGGTGGTCAATATCCTACTGTTCATATGAATGCAATTTATGAACGTGTTGATTTTCTTTCAACCTCAA
>CAYJDL010000098.1:0-7414 GCA_964368885.1 uncultured Desulfovibrionaceae bacterium
TTTTCACAATTTAACTCGCAATTTTTTATTTTGCCCCTGCTGTTGGTATTTTGCCAAATATTCTTTTGGCCGGTGCAGTTGGAGCTTTACCTGTAGGCTTAGTTTTAGCTACAAGTGTTATGCAAGTAACGGTGATGGCTGAAAGTGGAGCTCTTGGGCGTATTATTACTCTTATTAAAACCTTAACTCCTCATGACAAAGCAGTGCAAGTGCTTTTAATTAATGTAGGCATAGGCATTTTACTTACCGGACTTGGTGCTGCTGCTATGGCTATTTTTCCGCCTATCTTAGTAGGGTTAGGTTATGGAGTCACGTCCGCAATTTTATTGCCAACAGTAGGCTATGTCGGTCTTTGTATGTATGCATTACTTGGTATTCCCATAGTTATTATGGCTCATTTTGCCGGAGCAGATTTACCTTCAGCCGGTATCATGTTAGCTTCATTTATGCCTATTATTTCTGTAACTGTTGCCTTTGTATGTTTACATATTGCTGGCGGTTTTAAGCTTATGTTTAAAGGAATTTGGCCTGCATTGCTTACGGGTTTAAGTTCCGGTCTTGTAGCAATGGCTTTAGCTAAAGTCGAGCTGATAACCGTAACGGCTATCTTATCGGGGATGGGTGTTGTTCTTGTTTTGTTACTATATGTAAAATTACGAGGCGGAGTTTTACAAGATAGATCAATCTTGACTGAGAAGGATTTAGCCATTGAAAAAGAATTCACCTTAGTTCGGGCTGCATCTCCATGGTTAATATTGCTTGTATTGTCTCTTATTATGAATACGCCAATTTTGCCATTTTTTAATATGGTCTTTAATGAGTGGTCAATGCCGCTTGAAATTATTCCCGAAAATCCTGAGAAATTACGATTTTTTTGGCAAGCTTACTTTTGGGTTTTTGTAAGTACCATTATTAGTTTACCATTCTTAAAGATTAAAAAAGGTCAATATGTAAGTATTTTTTCTAAAGGCATAAAGCGAGCTACGCCACCGCTTGTTGCGACCATTGTGTATTTTTGCATAGCCTATGTTATGAATCATTCAGGAAAAAATGCTCAGTGGGTCCTTGTTTCAGATAATAATATGATTTTAATTATGGCTAATGCTACTACGGATTTCTTTGCTAAATTTTATCCGGCTGTTACGCCATTTTTGGGTTTGTTGGCTGGCTTTATAGGTGGTTCGGCGTCATCATCAGTGGCAATGTTTACGAAGTTACATTTAGCTGCAGGCGCATCTTTAGGGGTAAGTCCACTGCTTTTGGCTACAAGTAATGGTATTGGTGGAGGTTTGGCTTCTGCTATGTCACCTTCAAAGTTATTGGCGGCAGCAGCATCCATTGATAAGCCAAAGGCTGTTAGCTCTGTGTTGGGATATGCTTTTGTTTTAACAGTTTGTATGACATTAATCTGTGCTATATTGACTCAATTTTGGGCATATGCTTAACTAGGGTAACGCTGACTTATTTTTTTTCAAATCGCCTTGCTATCGATTTGTGCTAGACAAGTCCTTGAGCTTTATGTAAATCAAAAGTAAAAAAATTAGGGGAAAACTTCTTTTTCAAAAAAGTTTTCCCCTAAAAATAGTTTTTTAGAATTTCCTTTAATATTCAATGAATATTCAATGATACTATTGTATTACTAAGCCATTTGTAATTTTAACCAATCTTTAATGCCAGATGTTGGGGCAAAAATTCCTTTAAGGTTTCCGTATTCGTCTTGAAATTCAGTGCGTAAATCATGTGGAAGTGGCATGGTGAAAATATCGTCCGCCCTTTCGGAGTTACGTCTTACAAGACGTAGTATTGGCTCATCTTCCCAAGTGTCTACTACAAAATATGTTGAATAATCTTCTTTAGAACGTACTGGTGGATATTCAGAATTCCAATCATTATTTCCCCACTCTAAATACATTGTTACAGCGTGCTCTGGGGTCAAATTCCAATCGATGTCATAATTTATATTTTGTAAACTAGTCATTTTTACACTCCTTGTTTGTTATGTTTAATAGTAATCATTACTTTTAAACTTGGCAAGGGCAAATGTTAATTTAATTTAAAAAAATTTATAATTATAATTATAGATGTTTAGTTCAAAATTAATAAATTGATTGTATTTGTAAACCACTATAAAATTATAAGTCATGTGAGTTTTTTCGCAAAAAAATGTGTACAAAAATATAAAATCAGATCAAAAAAAGCCTGCTAGGCGACTGAACTTATCAAAGAGTTTGTTAAATGTATTTTTTTGTCATTGACAATATAACCTTAAAAATTCTATAAAATATTAACCCAATAAAGGAGAGAATAATGAAGAGAATTGTTCTAAGTGGTTTTTTAGCTTTTATGTTGATTTTTAGTGTTGGCACAGCTCTTGCTAGTGTCAATCCATTGAAGCAATTGACAGGCAACATTTGGATGTCGTCAAGTGATGACAATAAAGAAGCCTTAATTTATGGTGTAGAGTGTGCAGTTAGTATGGAATATGCTATGGCTGAACATTTTGCCAAAAAAGATGGTAAACCAACTGATAAAGCAAGCGTTACAGCTTCGCTTACACTTTTTCCAAGAGCTTGGATTTCTGTTTTTGAAGGTACCACAAGAGATGCCATTGTCAATAAAGTAGATGCTTGGTATAAAAGTAATAATGATAAGCTTTCCACACCAGTTTTTGAGGTGTTATGGAAATATGTCATTCAACCTAATTTGAAATGAGGTATTTATGAAAAAAATAGCCATGATTGGTCTTATTAGCTTAGCCTTGGCTAGTGGTTGCACAAATATGTCAAAAACGTCTCAGGGCACTCTGAGCGGTGCGGCACTTGGAGCAGTAGCTGGTGCTGGAATTGCCGCAGTTTCCGGAGGTTATGCTGGTTGGGGCGCACTTGCAGGAGCTGGAATTGGTGCAGTTGCTGGTGGTCTTGTGGGAAATTCACAGGAAAGAAATTGGGACTATAATCACTATTATAATAGATAGTAGTTTTTAGTGGACAGTTATTAGTGGAAAGTGGTTAGATTTTAATGGACAGTTTTGGTATTTACTGTGTGTATAGATAATATTTTTTACAAAATACTATGCTTTAAGGTAGATTATATATTTTATGGGTGCGAAGCACCTTCATTTACTAACCACTAACCACTAACCACTAACCACTATAAACTTCCTGTAAGACCAGCCTTAACCTCTAGCATATGCTGATACATTGCATTAGCCGCAGCATCAGGATCTCTTTTTTCTAAAGCATCTAAAATACGCTCATGAGCTCTAAGAACTTCTGCGGCAAATTCTTGCTGTGGTTTTAACTGATGCTTAATATTCATTAGCATGTGATTGACAAAATCTTGCGTAGCCCAAAAAATTGGGTTTCCGGCAATTTTTGCCAAAAGCACATGAAAAAGTACTTCCGTTTCATAGAGCAAAACTTCTTGATTATCATTAAAAGCATCTAAGCATTTGTTATGGATAGACTTTAATTGCTGTAAATATTCCACAGTCATTTTTTTGGTGGCATTTTTTGCAATGTAGGGTTCTAGCAACATACGTACTTCAAAAATATCGTTTTGAGTAAAATTTTGAAAATATAAAAAGCTCGCAAAATGATCTCTAGCAATACTCCAATCAATTTCATTAACAATAGGTCCGCCGCCGGCACCTCTTTTGATGGATAAAAAACCCATACCTTCTAAAGTTCTCAAAGCTTCACGCAAAGTATGTTTACTAACATTTAATTGAGCCATTAAATCTTGCTCGTGCGGTAAAGCATGGCCGGGTTTTAGTT
Source organism: uncultured Desulfovibrionaceae bacterium (assembly GCA_964368885.1). Classification (GTDB taxonomy): domain Bacteria; phylum Desulfobacterota; class Desulfovibrionia; order Desulfovibrionales; family Desulfovibrionaceae; genus CAYJAD01. Next base: position 3,777 of record CAYJDL010000098.1, read on the forward strand.
CCCCATTTAAAATCGCTGTGCGAATTTGATGCACAATTTGAGTAGAAATTTTCTCACGCATAGGAGTTTTAAACTGCATAACTAGCTCACTTAATTTATTTTAAATTATGAAAAACTATAACATATCACCATTAACAAAAAGCTATTTAGCAAAACTACAATTGATTCGTGTTGTAAAAAAAATCAATCTTTAGATTACGCATGTTTTTTACAAAATGCAAGAAAATTTTATAAAAAATAATATTTTTTTTTTATAACTAGTTTAATTTAAAAAGATTAAAATAAATAGTATAATATTTGTAAATTTTTGTAGACATAAAGCTTCAGTTGTGCAATACTGTTTTTTAGGCAGAATAGAGATTAACCACAAATGAAAGCTTATGTTAAAAATTGATTGAGTGGTTAAGCAAGATTTTATCAAATATATAGTTTAAGGAACTGTTTTATGTCAGCCACCAGAGTATTTTCAGTGCCCTCAAGTATTCACATAGGTCAAGGATGTGCGGAACTAATTGGGGAACAAATGCAGAAAATACAAGTACAAAATGTGCTTGTAGTCACGGATTCTTTTCTGCTCAATTCCGGAATTATTAAGCCGGTATTGAAATCACTTAAAAAAGCTAACATTAAGGTAAGTTTATATGCTGACGTTAATACTGAACCTACCTTAGCCCATGTTGATGAAGCTTTTGCATTATACTCAGAAAATGAGTGTCAAGCTGTTATTGGTTGCGGAGGCGGTAGCCCCATAGATGTAGCTAAGGCGGTAAGTGTTTTGGAAGGTAATGGCGGTAAGATTCAAGATTACATTGGTCTACATAATGTGCCATGTGTAGGTTGCCCTATAATTGCCATTCCAACAACTGCCGGAACAGGTTCCGAAGCAACGCTTACAACAATCATTACAGATACTGAAAATGATGTAAAAATGCTCATTATTAGCTCATGGCTTATGCCAAAGCTTGCCTTTATTGATCCGCTTTTGACTTTAGATTTACCAAAAGGAATTACAGCCGCAACAGGTCTTGATGCTTTAACGCATGCCATAGAAGCCTATGTTTCTAGAAAATCCCAAGCTCTTTCAGATGTTTTTGCCATAAGTGCTATCAAAAGAATATATACCAACCTACCTATAGCATTTGAGCAAGCGCATAATATTCATGCTAGAGAGCAAACTTTGCTTGGAGCCTTAGAAGCAGGCATAGCTTTTTCCAACGCTTCAGTAGCCTTGGTTCATGGTATGTCACGACCCATTGGGGCATTGTTCCATGTGCCTCATGGAGTATCAAATGCGGCATTACTGGGAGTAGTAACACATTTTTCTTTAGAGGGTGCGCCAAGTCGTTATGCTGATATAGCAAAAGCAATAGGCGTAGAACCTTGTGGATCTGACCTTGAAACTGCGCAAGAAGGTGCGAAGAAAATAACTAAACTTATTAGAGATTTAGAAATTCCCACTTTAAGTGCATTAGGTTTGACCAAGGAAAAATTAGATGCTGTTGTCCAAAAAATGGCAAAGGACGCCATGGCTAGCGGTAGCCCGGCAAATAATCCTCGTGTGGCCAGTGAGGAAGAAATTATATCACTTTATTACCAAGCCTTGTAAGGAGAGATACTGTGTCTGTAAAACGTTTGAAATTCTGCATTGACAATGAATGGCGGGATACAACTTCCGGAAAATATACTCCAGTTATGAACCCTAGCACCGGTGAACAGATGGCTGAAGCACCTGTGTGCACACCTGAAGAAGTTAATGAAGCCATTATGTCTAGCAGAGCGGCCTATCCTGCATGGTCAAGCAAGCCTATTTCTGTGCGTACTCAAGTTCTATTTCGTTTTAGAGAACTTGTAAATGCCCACTTTGAAGAACTTTCTGTGCTTTTAGCTACAGAAATGGGTAAATGCCTAGGCGAAGCCAAGGGTGATGTGCATAAAGTTGTTGAAGCTTGCGAAGTAGCAGTAGCGGCTCCAATGGAAATTCAAGGTCATAGCATGATGGAAGCCACTCGTGCGCATGATATTATTTTATATAGAGAGTCCGTTGGTGTATTTTTTGGTATTGTTCCTTACAATTTCCCAGCTATGATTCCTTTTGGATGGTTTGTTCCCCTTTGCATTGTTGCCGGTAACTGCATGGTTTTAAAGGCTGCAAGCATGGTTCCTCAAACTGGTATGCGTTTACTTGAGCTTCTCTATGAAGCAGGTTTACCAAAAGGCGTAGTAAACTTAGTTACTTGCAGTCGTAACGAAGTTACAAGTGCTCTTGCTCATCCTGAAATTGACGGTATTAGCTTTGTTGGTTCAACTTCTGTTGCCAAGCATATTTTCTCAACTGGTGCTGCCAATGGTAAGCGTGTACAAGCTTTAGCTGAAGCTAAAAACCATGCTTTGATTTTGGAAGATGCTTCTATTGAGTGGACAGCAAGAAGAATTATCAACTCTGCTTATGGTTGCGCAGGTCAACGCTGCATGGCACTTCCAGCAGTAGTTGTGCAAGAATCCATTGCAGATGAATTTGTGAAGGTTATGGTAAAATTTGCCAAGGAATTGGTGGTGGGTCCAGCTTATGAACCAACATCACAATTAGGACCTGTCATTAATGCCGCTCACAAGCAATCTGTTGAAAATTGGATAACCAAGGGTATTGAAGAAGGTGCTACCTTAGTACTTGATGGACGTAATTGCGTCGTAAAGGGCTATGAAAACGGTTACTATGTTGGACCAACCATCTTAGACAATGTCACACCCGAAATGACTGTTGGACAGCAAGAAATTTTTGGTCCAGTAATGTGCGTTAAACGTTGCAAGGATTTTGAAGAAGGCATAGCCATAATGAATGCTAATCCTTTTGCTAACGGTTCATCCATTTTCACTAATAGCGGTTATTATGCTCGTGAATTTACACGTCTTACCGACGGTGGAATGGTTGGAGTAAACGTGGGTATTCCTGTACCATTAGGATTCTTCCCCTTTAGCGGACATAAGCAATCTTTCTTCGGAGATTTACACGTTTTAGGTCGTGATGGTTTACGCTTCTTCACTCAAGAAAAAACGGTAACAACAAAATGGGTTTCACCTATGGAATCTCACAATGCCAAAGTGAGCACCTGGGAAGGCACCATTAATAGAGAATTATAGAATTAAATAGCAAACAATAGATATAAAAATGGAGTTGCGCCCTTGGTGATTTGCAATGCCAAAGTGAACGCCAAGGGATGACACCATTAAAAAAGAACATAAATATGTAAAAGGAGTTTGATCATGCCAGATTTTCTCGTTCCATCAGTGAACTTCATAGGTAAAGGAACTGTTTCAGAAGTTGGACCACGTGTTGCTATGTTTGGTACCAAAGCACTTATCGTTACTGATAAAGGCATTTCCGGAATTGCTGGTGGACCTTTAAGTATTGTTCAAGCTGAACTCGACAAAAGCGGCATTCCTTATGCTGTTTTTGATGATGTTGCTCCAAATCCACGTGATACAAACATGAAGGATGGACTTAAGGCTTATAATGACAATAATTGCGATGTTCTTGTATCTCTTGGTGGCGGTAGCCCTCACGATTGTGCTAAAGGTATTGGTATCTTAGCTACTCATGATGGCGACCTTTATGACGATTATGCAGGCATCGAAAAGCT
>CAYJDL010000098.1:7424-8401 GCA_964368885.1 uncultured Desulfovibrionaceae bacterium
AAAGCTTACAAATGAATTACCTCCTATCATTGCTGTTAACACAACAGCTGGTACAGGTAGCGAAGTGACACGCCACTGCGTTATCACTGATACTAAGAAAAAGATTAAATTCGTTATCGTAAGCTGGCGCAACCTTCCAAAAGTTTCCATTAACGATCCTTTGTTAATGGTTAATAAGCCTGCTGCTTTGACTGCTGCTACTGGTATGGATGCTCTAACTCATGCTGTTGAAAGTTATGTTACTCTTGGTGCTAACTATGCAACCGATTGTCTTGCATTACAAGCCATTGAATTAGTAGGTAAATACCTACGCCGTGCTGTAGCTTATGGTCATGATATTGAAGCTCGTGAAGGTATGGCTTATGCTTCTTACCTTGCAGGTATGGCCTTTAACAATGCCGGTTTAGGTTATGTTCATGCTATGGCTCACCAATTGGGCGGTCTTTTAGATATGCCTCATGGCGTTGCAAATGCTGTTTTATTACCGCATGTTGAAAAGTGGAATTTGATGGTAAATCCTGAGAAGTTTGCTCGCATGGCTGTAGCACTTGGTGAAGATATTACTGGCCTTGGTAAAATGGAAGCTGCTGAAGCTTGCATTAAGGCCATTGTACGTTTATCCAGCGATGTAGGTATTCCTCAAGGTCTTGCTTCCCTTGGCGTAAAAGAATCTGACATTCCTCTTATGGCAAAACTTGCTATGGAAGATGGTAATGCCGGTTGTAACCCACGTGTTGGTACCGTTAAGGATATCGAAGAGCTTTTCAAAGCTGCTATGTAATTCCAAAACGTAGTTTTTTAAGTTAAACACAGAGAGGGGAATTGATTTTCTCCTCTCTTTTTTTATGTAAATCCTTATTAAAACGCTAGTTTAATGGTTTTGTGCAATTGTTAATGTGGATTAATTATGCAAAGCATTCCTATATCATTTTGACATTTTCCTTAAAATAAACTAAATCTTAAGAGTGTATTTTCAC
>CAYJDL010000099.1:0-4744 GCA_964368885.1 uncultured Desulfovibrionaceae bacterium
TCTTGGTCTCAAGCATCATTTCTTCGACTTGAGCTTTAATTTGATGTGATTTTTCTTTTTTAGCAAGTGCTTCATCTACATAGTCATCATAAGTTTTGTCTAATGGATTTTTTAATGCTTCAAAGTCCCCAGATGCTTTTATCTTATTAATCTCAGCCTCACGTAAAACTCTTCGCAAAATTTTCCCAGTGCTAGACTTAGGCAGTTCAGAACAAAACTCAATAAACTTAGGCACCTTATAACTTGCCAATTTTTCTCTACAGTGCGCTATCAGCTCCGCTGTGTTAAGGGTCACACCCTCACGAGCTACAACAAAAGCCTTTAAAACTTCGCCTCGCATACGATGCGCAACGCCAATTACAACGGCTTCCAACACTCCCGGATGCTCATATAAAACTTCGTCTACCTCACGAGGGTATACATTATATCCACCTATAATAACAATATCTTTTTTTCTATCTGCTAAAAAGACATATCCTTCTTTATCATAATAGCCAATATCAGCGGTATAAAGCCAACCATCACGAATTGTTAAAGCATTTTCCTCAGGGTTGTTCCAGTAGCCTTGCATGATTTGCGGACCTTTTGCAATAACCTCTCCATGTTCATACGGTTGAACATCAGTCACACCATCTTCACTATTAACGATGCGTACTTGAGTTCCCGGTAAGGGTACGCCTACAGATCCTGTTTTCTGTTTTCCATACAGAGGGTTAGCTAATATACATGGACAAGATTCAGTGAGCCCAAGCCCTTCAGTAATTCGAGCGTTGGTAAGTTTTTGAAACTTTATTAAGGCTTCTGTGGGAAATGGTGCTGCTCCGGAAATACACAAGTCAATACACGACAAATCATACTTAGGTAAATCTTTTTGTTGCATTAAAGCAATATAAACTGACGGCACACCAATAAAGAAATTTGGTTTGTATTTTCCAATTGTTTTTAATAAATCTGCTGGCGTATATCTTGGAACCGGAATTGTTGATGCAGCAAAAACTACCGGCAAAAATACATTTCCGGCCAAGCCAAAAATATGAAAATAGGGTAAAATTCCTAGGAACTTATATTGACTGTTTTTATTGTCCTCACGCACAATGGTATATTTTAAAATTTGTAGCTGTGCCGACATATTACCGTGACTTAACATAGCAGCCTTGGAAACCCCTGTAGTTCCACCAGTATATTGTAAAAAAGCTAATGTATTATGAGGGTCAGTGATTTTTGCCGCATACCTAGCTTGAACTTTAATAAAGTCGCACCAAGGTATAATGTTTTCACTATCAAAAGGCACATCTGTCACTTGCCCACTACGTTTAGCTTTCCAAGGTTGTAGGATATTAAGAGGAAAAGCGAGTCCGTCGGCTACTTTTGTTACTATTGTTAAGTTAATATTCAGTTTATCATATAAAGAAGCTATCTTATTCCACAATAAATCTAAGGTAACTAGAATTTTCGCTCCGGAATCATGGAAGTGATGAGTAAGCTCTTTTTCCATGTAAAGAGGATTAGTCATAACGGCAACTGCACCAGCTTTAAGCACCCCCCAAACGGCAATCACAGTTTGAGGAAGATTAGGTAACATAATAGCTATCCTATCGCCATCTTGCACACCCTTTAAACGTAATGCTGCTGCAAATTGCTCTGCTTTTTTCTTTAATTGCGCATACGTTAAAGAATAGTTTTGAAAAATAACAGCTTTTCTCTTGGGAAAGAGTTCAACAGCTCTGTCTAAATAAGATAAAATGCAAGTATCTTCAAAAACTATTTTCGGCTCTGAAACATTTTCAAAGTGACGCCACCAAGGTGTCTTGGGTGAGGTGTTTGACATAATCTCTCTACTTTATTAAGGATAAATTTTTAAGTAAGTACAGTTAAATCGTAGTTTGAGCTTTCAACAACTTGCCCTTGAACCATGTTGCCAATGCTAACATTTGGACCACTAATATATGTAATTCCATCAACTTCCGGAGCTTGAAACCATACTCTTCCAACATATAAACCAGGCCACTCTCCATGTTCTTGATCGACAAGCACAAAGTGATCTTTATTAACCTCTTCAGCTATAATTTCTTCCGAAATTTCATGCTGTAAATTCATAAGATGCTCCCTGCGCTCTTCCTTAATACCATCTTTGATTTGTTCTGGCATAAGCGCTGCCTTTGTACCCTCTTCGGGTGAAAAGCTAAAAACTCCAACATGATGTAGTCTACATTGCAGTATAAAACTTTCTAACGCTTTAAAGTGCTTCTCTTCTTCACCAGGAAAGCCCACGATAAAAGAAGACCGTAAAACAGCTCTTGGTATTGCTTGACGTACTCTTTCTACAACTTGGTATGGATTTTTTGTAAATGGTCGTCCCATCCTTTTTAAAATATCCTCATGTGCATGTTGTAGCGGTATGTCAAAGTACGGCAATAAAGGTCCATTTTGAGTAGCTTCTTGCATAAAGCTTAATAAATCATCGGTTAATCCCGCTGGATATAAATACATTAATCTTAACCACCTAAGACCCTGTAATGGTAACAATTCTTCCAAAAGGTGACGTAAGTTTAAATTAAAGTCTTCGCCCCAAGCACTTACATCTTGAGCAACTAAAACTAATTCCTTAACGCCTTGAGCTAAAAGCTCTTTTGCTTCATTAACTAAGGTTTTCGCAGGTATAGATCGATGTCGACCTCGAATTGAGGGAATGGTGCAAAAAGAACAAGCATGACGACAGCCATCACTAACCTTAAGCCATGCGTAGGATTTTGGAGTCGAAAGCAAACGCTTAGTTTGTATTAAATCTTCTTTAAAACCAAGAGCTCGTACAAGTTGTAAGGGCCAAGTTGGTATTGAGGAATTTGCTAACCAAAGGTCGACTTCAGGCAAATCTTTTGCCAAGGATTCTATACCGTATCGACCTACAAGACAGCCTCCCACAACTAAAAGGGGGCGTCTTTTTAATCTAGATAGATGGTGAATAATTTCCACAATGGTACGCACAGACTCTTCAACAGCTGGTAAAATAAAACCACAAGTGTTGACAAAAATTAGTTGAGCTCGTCCAAGATGTGGAGTTGGTTCAAGTTTGATAGCTAAAGAACCAAGTAAATGTTCGGTATCCACTCTATTTTTAGGACACCCTAAGCTAACACTGTAATAACGCAATACTTTCATAATTATTCTCTCATTATTTCCTTAACCTAAATGACAAAAATTTTCAAGCAAAATTATCATTTAGAAAAAGTTCTCTTTTTTTAAATTAAAATGCTTTGATGCATAGATAATTTGAGAGCGATGGCAAAAACGCTATCATGTGTTTTGGCCAAATTTTATACTGTATTTTCCCTTTTATTTTTTTTTATTTTAAAGTATGATGAAGTGATTTCGTGCTCTATGCACATTTTTTAATAAAGGAGTTATTATGCCACTTATCGGACCTCATGAGATGTTTGCCCGTGCTTATGCCGAGGGCTATGCAATTGGCGGCTTTAACGTCAATAATATGGAAATTATTCAAGGTATTATGCAGGCTACTGCTCAAGAAAAATCACCTGTAATTTTACAAGTTTCCGCTGGTGCTCGCAAATACGCCGGTCAAGTCTATATTATGAAACTAGTTGAAGCTGCTCTGTTAGAAGAAGATGTACCTGTGGTCATTCACCTAGATCATGGCTCTAGTTTTGAAATGTGCAAAGCATGTATTGATGGCGGTTTTACTTCTGTAATGTATGATGGCTCACATCTTCCTTTTGAAGAAAATATTAAAATTACCAAGCAAGTTGTTGATTATGCACACGACAAAGGTGTATGGGTTGAAGCTGAACTTGGCAAATTAGCCGGAATAGAAGAGCATGTTTCCTCGGATGTCCATGTATTTACAGAGCCAGATGAAGCTGTTGAATTTGTTCAACGCTCTGGATGCGATTCTTTAGCCATTGCCATTGGAACAAGCCATGGAGCATATAAGTTTAAAGGCGAAGCAACACTTGATTTTGAGCGTCTAGAAAAAATATCTGAACTTTTGCCTAAATATCCTTTAGTCTTGCACGGTGCTTCATCTGTGCCAGAAGAGTTTGTTACCATGTGCAATTCCTTTGGTGGAGCAGTTGGTGGTGCCAAAGGCGTTCCGGAAGAGATGCTACGCAAAGCTGCATCTTCAGGCGTATGCAAAATTAATGTTGATACAGATATTAGACTAGCTATGACAGCAAATATTCGTAAATTTTTCTCAGAACAGCCAGAACAATTTGACCCTCGTGGTTACCTTACACCAGCAAGAGATGCTGTAAGGGAAATGGTTGCTCATAAGATTAGAAATGTAATGGGCTCCTCAGGCAAAATGTAAGCTAACAAAGAACAAGACTTACCTTATGAAAGCACTGAAGAAAAGTTATAATTAATTTTTCAAAAGAAATATCAAATCAGTAAAATCCTAAGTAAAATGTCTTGATATTATGTACCTTATGGTATTGTTTTAAAAAAAAGCACTGATTTATGGTAAAATCTTAAATCAGTGCTGTTAAAGAGTATTTAGGAGAAAAAATGTCATTCACCATAGGCATTAATGGTTTTGGACGTATTGGTCGCTATTTAGTACGCTTGCTTTCAAAAAACCAAGATATTCGTATCGGCGCAATAAACGCTAGAGGCTCAAATGAGCATCTAGCGTATTTATTTAAGTACGACTCTACACAAGGAACATTTGATGGCAACGTAAGCTATGACGATGCAGGCTTAATCATTAATGATACGCATATTC
>CAYJDL010000099.1:4754-8230 GCA_964368885.1 uncultured Desulfovibrionaceae bacterium
ACACGATATCCCATTGGTGCATGGGAATGGTCAAAATATGGAGTAGATCTGGCGGTAGAATCGTCCGGAGCAGTGAAAGTACGTGCTGGTCTAGCAGAGCACATTACTTGTGGAGCAAAAAAAGTTATCCTTTCAGCACCTTGCAAGGACCCTGATGCCACTATAGTCATGGGTGTCAATGAACATATGTACGATAGCTCACATGAAGTTATTTCGGCAGCTTCATGTACTACCAACTGCCTTGCACCAGCTACTAAGGTTTTACATCAAAACTTTAAGATTACGCATGGTCTTGTAAATACAATACATTCTTATACCATGAGTCAACGTATCCTTGACGGCACACATAAGGATATACGCCGTGGTCGATCCGCTGCGGTATCTATGGTACCAACCAGCACAGGTGCTGCTAAAGCTCTTGCCTTAGTTATTCCGGAGTTAGAAGGTAAACTTGACGGTATGGCAGTGCGTGTGCCAACTCCTAACGTCTCACTTGTTGACGTAACTTGTAAGGTAGAGAAAGCTTGTACTGTGCAGGAAGTTAATGAAGCATTTAAGCTTGCTAGTGAAACATATTTGAAAAATCATTTAGGTTACTGTACAGAGCCATTGGTTTCTGTGGACTATGTCGGCAGTATCTTTGGTGGCGTTGTGGATTCTTTATGCACTATGGTTAGTGAAAAGCACTTAATTAAGGCCATTGTTTGGTATGATAATGAAGCCGGATTTACTAATCAACTTTTGCGCTTGATTCGTTTTGTAGGCAAGGATATTGCGTAAAAAATAACTGCAAAAGCGAATACACAACTTCTAAGAAGGTTCTGATTAAGTCATATTTCAAGGGGAAAGCTTTTATGACAAAAGTTTTCCCCAAAAAAATAAAATTTTCAGCACTTAACGAAAAATCTAATCTAATCCTATTACTTTTGCCGCCTTTTTGGTAGCTTTTTTAGATAATTTCTTTACTTTTTTCAGAATTGATTCATTTTCAGGCGCATGTTTTTCAAATTCAAGCAAAAGCTCTTCTTGTTTATCACTAATCCGTGTTGGAGTAAGAATTTTTACCTCAACCAATAAATCACCACGTTTATCACGTCCAAGAATAGGCATGCCTTCATTTTTTATACGAAGCACAGTACCACTTTGTATACCGCTCGGTATTTCTAAGGTCACTTGTTCTTTTAAGGAAGGTACTTCCAATCTATGCCCTAATATTGCCTGAACAAAAGAAATTTCTTGAGTAAATATTAAGTCATGCCCTTGACGGCGAAAAGTTTTATCTTGCTCAACGGTAATAACAACATATAAATCACCGGCTGGTCCGCCATTTACTCCAAGTTCACCTTCATTGCGTACACGCAGTCTAGTACCTGTATCAACTCCGGCCGGAATGCGCACAGAAAGTTCACGTATATCGTTTAGAACTCCATGACCCTTACAGCGTGAACAAGGTTTGGAGATGATTTGACCTTCACCTCTACAAATAGGACATGGGGTAGATAGTTGGAAAAACCCTTGCGAACGACGTACCTGCCCTGCGCCACCGCAGTGTTTACAAGTTTCCGGCTTTGTTCCCTTTGCTGCACCAGAACCCTCACACTCATCACAGAGGACACGTTTTGGCAATTGCAAAATAACTTCATCACCATTAGCTGCTTGTGCAAAAGTAATCTCTAAATTATAGCGTAAATCCGCCCCTCGCATTGCTCTGTGACCGCCTCCTCCAGAAAATCCAAAAAGATCTCCGAATATATCACTAAAATGCGAAAAAACATCTTCAGTACTTCCAAAACCGCCTCCAGCATTGCCATTAACTCCTGCATGCCCAAAGCGATCATAACGTGCCCTACGTTCAGCATCACGCAAAACGTCATAAGCCTCGGCTGATTCTTTAAACTTCATTTCCGCTTCAGCATTATCGGGATTACGATCGGGATGATATTGCATGGCAAGACGTCGATAGGATTTTTTTATCTCATCTTCTGATGCATCACGGCTTACTTCTAAAACTTCATAATAACATTTTTTCATAACTACAAACACAAATAGAGGTAAAAGGATAAAGTTAGAACTTTCATATTTTAGTCTTACTTAAAAAGTTCCTATTAGACATTAGCCAAATAAAATTCAGATTACTTTATTATAGATGAAATCTGAAAAACATTTCTTACTTTTGCCAAATTTGAATAACTCGAAGGGAGTAACTATACACTTAAAGCTTGCTCTTACAGCTAAGCATTTATTATATAATAAAAATAATTAGGATTCATCGTTATCCCAACCGTCATGCCCTTCCAAATTTTCCATATTCTCAACATCATCAGAAGGTGTTAGCTCATAATCCGCAGCACTTAAACTTTGAGCAAGTCTTGACTCTTCTGATAAATTTTCATCTGACATATCGGCTTCACAAATTGCATCTTCACTAGTATCGTTTTTAAGTGATTCCTCTTCATTTAAGTCTTCATTCAATGCTGTTTCCTGTGAAACACTTCCAAGTTCATCTCTATATCTATAATAAGACATATCATCAGGTAAAACCTTACCAGCAGCAATTTCACGTAATGCAGTAACAACTTCTTTATTGCGACTATCCACAAGGCTCTCATAGCCTTCCCGATACTGATGAATGCGTTTAATAGCCATTTGCACAAGCAAGAAACGATTATCAACTCGTTCTTGACAATCTTCTACAGTAATACGTGCCATGAATATCTCCGTTTTTTATAAAATAAGACTCAATTAAATGTTGTCTAGTTAACAACATGTAATTACTTCGTAAATCGTTAAAATACCTACAAAAATCAAAACAACTCAGATTTTTACTTTATTACTGTAATCAATAGAGTTGCGCTTACGCAAAACACACTTGTTCACACTGTAACTATCTATTTTAAAATGACTACATAAATAAGTACTAATACAGGCCTTGACTTGCAAGCCAAACAAGAATAACGACTTGCTTGTCATATGCTTCTGTTTATGAAATACAATTGACTTCAGATAATACAGCAAGTAGTGCTTGTCAAGCCACATTTAGCTGATATAAAACCTTTGTTTTTAATGTTGAAGTACAAAACTGAGTAAGCACATGCTAAACAATATTTAAACCAAGGTCAGGGCAATAGCCACAGATGAAAAAAAATTCTTTCAATTTTGCACAGCAATACAGTCTAAAGTCAATCGGTAGAGCTATGCATGTGACAAATATGCTACGCCCACATGCTCGCATTGGAGTTGCTATTTCTGGCGGCGTGGACTCTTTTGTGCTGTTAAAATGCTTGCATATTCGTCAACGCACTATCCCATTTCCGTTTGAGATAATGGCTTTACATATAAATCCAGGCTTTGATTCAAGCAGCCACCTAGGGTTAATTCCTTGGTTAAATGAACATGGAATTGCTTCACATATAGAAACGACCATGCATGGACCACATGCTCATTCTAGTGAAAACAAACGAAACTCTGCATGTTTT
>CAYJDL010000100.1:0-5234 GCA_964368885.1 uncultured Desulfovibrionaceae bacterium
AAAATTTGCACAAAGCGGCATGGAATCAAACATTATCTTCATACGCTCTTCTGCTTCTTGAACTTGAGCTTCTTTTTTCTTTATCTCTCTTAAATCTCTTGTATATTCTATAACAACATCACTACCATCAAGCCTTACTCTAGTTAAAATTACATCGGCGGGAATTTTTTCACCATTAAGGGTTACAAACTCCCATTCAAATTGGCATTGCCCCTCACGTAAAGCCTGCTCAAGTAGCTCAGAACCAAATTCCTTAGAGTTTTTGCCATTAGGCTGACAAATTGGATTTATTTTATGAACATTATTCTTAAAACTTTCCTTATCAGGGAAGTTATACAAATCTAAGGTAGCCAAGTTACAATCAAGCACTTTATCATCGTGAGTCCAAATATTAATACTCATGGGAGCAGCGTCAAGAATAGCTTCAAAACGCTCTTGTACCTTTGCTCTGTGCTGCAAGTAACTAAAAGCATTCTTTAAATCTGTACAGTAGGAAATAACAATATCTTGCCCTTCATGGGTCATGCGCACTAAGTTATATTCCACAAGAAATACTTCACCTGCTTTATTAATATGTGTCCAAATAAAATTGCATTGCCCCTCACGAAAGGCTTTTTGTAAATGAATTAATCCAAGTTTAGACGATTCTGTGCCACATGGTTGCAGGGCTGGAGAAAAATTCATCCATTTTTCTTGGTATTCATCCATATCTTGAACGTCAAAAAATTTCAAAAAAGCATTGGTACAAAAAACGCCTTTTCCTTCTTTAGTCCAACAGCTCATGGATATGGGGAGCGTATTTAATATATTTGAACAAAAGTTTTCAAGAGAAACATTTTCTATTTTTAAGGCCATAAAATACTCCAATCCTTACTAAACAAGCCGAAGTTATGTAACATTATGTGTAACTTTACTCAAGCATTTATGTAGCTAGTACACAGTTTTATAATTATGTTTGTTGATAAACTAAATTCAAATGATGTGCAACAATAAAAAGCAAGTAAATTTGCCAAGGTGTTGTGGAAAGATAATTTAATGTGGCTATTGCCTTTAGTCAGCAAGTATATTCTTAAGGTGTATAGTTATTCATTGTTTAACGTAATTTTTAAAGACATGGACTGCCACGTCGAGTCGCACAAAATCAAATGTTTAACAAAAAAATGGTTCGACTCTCCTCGCAGTGACTTACGGCGACACGCAAAGTCATTGTGAGAAAAAACGCTCCAAAATCTGCATTAAAAATTGGAGTGATTAGCGTTTTTTCGTGGCAATCCATTTTGAAAACTACGTTAAAACAGCAAAATATTATTTGCTGACTAAAGGCAATAACCACATTAATCAATATTTGCTTGATTACTTATTCCCTTGTCCTCTTCGAAATTATACTCATTCATAAAAATTTCCCAACAAGTTATGAAAAGAACAGCCAGTAAAGGACCTATAATGAAACCATTCATTCCAAGCAGAGCAAAACCGCCCAAGGTAGAAAGTAAAACCAAGTAATCCGGTAAGCGTGTACTTTTTCCTACTAAAATAGGTCGCAAAATGTTGTCCGCAAGACCTATGACAGCAACACCAAAAGCAATTAAAATTATACCGGATTTAATGTCACCGGTGGCTAGAAAATATATGGCAACAGGAGCCCATATAAGCCCTGCCCCCACTAAAGGAACCAAAGATAGTAAAGTCATAGCACCGCCCCATAAAATAGCAGCCTGAACATCTAAATACCAAAAAATTCCGGCTCCTAGCATGCCTTGCACCAGAGCAACAACTAAACTTCCATTAATGGTTGCTTTAGTGGTTTCAGAGATTTTGGCAAAAAGCATATCTTCACGGGCATCACCAAGAGGCAAAGCTTTGTGTAATAAAAAAATAATTTTTTCTTTATCACGTAAAGTAAAAAATGCAATGTATAGTAGTAATCCTACTTCTGCTATAATATTAATAGTTTTTGCGCCAATGCTCACAGCCTGTTGACCAATATATTTACTGAGAAAAATCACAAGCTGAGCTATATTTTCTTGAATTTTTTGAGGATCCAAATCAAATTTTTGCATATATTCTTGCACTATAGGAAAGGAATTTTTAATTTTGTCAAAATATGCATTAATATCAATTTTTCCGCTTGTAACTCCTTTATACAATGCAAGACCTTGATTTAAAAATTCATTTGCCATAAAAAGAAATGGAAGTACCACTATAACAATAGTTATAATAAGAGTAATGATAGCAGCAAGATTTGGGCTATTAGTGATTTTTTTAAAATAATTGTTCATAGGTGAAAAAATAATTGCTATGACTATTGACCAAAAAATTATTCCGAAAAATGGATACATAAGAACGAAAAATCCAATACTTACCAATACAAGCAATCCAAGGAAAGATTTATACTCTACAGAATTCATAATTCACTTCCTAAAATAAATTTTATCAAACTTACATTTTTACTATGTTTTATTCGTAGCATTTTTAATACTTGAGCACAAGACAATATAGTTGTAATAAAAAACTATAACAAGCTGATAAATATGTTAAATATTTATAATACCACAAGTTCCATATTTCCCCAAATTCCAATGGATTCTCCGCACTGCAAAAAAATCCCCTCAATGCCTTGAATGTTTTTTCCAAAATCTAAAGCTGATTGCACAGCATTGGCATTTTTTAATTTATTGCCAAGAGCTGTGGCCATTGCATCGGCTAATGCAGCATCTTTTGAATGTACAACAGCCAGTTCACCTTGGCCAAAGCTCAAAGAATGCCCGATTGTTGCCGATGATGCACAAAGAGCAAGGGGGAAATCTTTTACCGTAAATCGTAAACCAATGCTTGCACTGCTTTTAGGGTCGGCAAGTAATGCCACAACTCTGTCTTTTTCAGAATACATATAAATATCTCCGCCATTTTCCACAATTAAATTTGGGCAAACATGAGCTTTTGCCAGCATTTGAGCAATGGTTCCGGCAACAGCTGCAAAGGGACCAACCTTAGCTTTTTGTGCGCCTAAATACATACGCTTAATAATTTCAGGTGCTTGCACTTCAAGTTTTAATGGAGTAAGAGATGTGCGAAATTGAGGATGTAAGGCAATCCAAGCTTTTATATCAGCTCTTAAATTATGCAATGTTTCCAACATTTTACTATTAAGACTAGGATCTTGCTCAGATGTAAGAATGCGAATGTCACTTTCTTGCACAAGCAATTGAAATGATTTTTCATTTTCACTAGATTGACAAAGATTACGATAATCTCTATGCCATGAATTATAAACTTTTTTTCTGGATTTAAACATAATATTTCTTATAGTTAAGTCAAAAATCTGTTAAATTATCACCTTCATGTCTATTAGGCATAGAATTTGCTATCCTAAACATTGAAGAATTATGAGGAATTTTTTTCCTACTCTATGGTGTCAATGTTAAAATATTTATGCTGAATTATTCAAGTCTATTACAATAGACTAACCTTAATAGCAATGGCTAATAGGCAATATCAAGCGAGGTTCATATGCTCATATCATCTTCTGATTATTCATCTTCCATACTTTCGGCCTATGGTTCATTTAACACATCTTTGGCCGGCGGCTATAATTCGCAACGTCAACACGGTCTGGCTCTAAATGTAGGTAGGCAAGATACAGAGTATAAGCCTGTTTCATTTTCAGATTTTTTAGGGCAAGCTCTTAAGACACCAAGTTTAGAAGATGTTGTAACTTTGAGTACTGATACGACAAGGCAATTTATTTGGGAAAATAACATTACAAATGATATGTCTACTCTTTTGCAAGACGCAGTTGCCATAAGCCCTAAAATCAGTACCAAAGATCAAGGTGATGCTATCGACAAAGATGAAGCATTTTCTGTTATAGTTCCTAAAAATACTAATGAAGCAAATGCAAAATATGATAACGCATTACACAATGATTTTTCCGTAAATGACATGAACAATATTGATTCCACCCGAAGCCATCTGCATATAGTCGAAGAGTCCGGTATTTCCTTTCCCGATATTACCACTACAACACAAAATGGTAGCGTGGTAACATTGCAAAGAGAAGTAGAAAACCCTGAAAGTAATGACATTTCCTCAAGCATTACCCTAACTACCAAAAATGGCATGGAAGTAAACATGCAATTAACGGACAATGCACAAATTACTGAATATGCAAATGGTAATCTCTATGTTCAAAATGTCAATGGTGAAAACAAAGCCTTTGACAGTATAGGCAATCCTGTTTCTTATGATAATATTGAAGCATGGGGCGAGGTAACGCAAGAAATTTATGTAAATACAAGTTCGCAAACTCTAGATATGGGAAATGGTAATGATATAGTTTTTGACCTTTCCGGTGAAAGTAGCTTTGTTGGAACTGATGGAAATAAAAGTATTTTTTTATTAAATCCTACTCATAGCAATGCAAGCTTTGACCTTGGAAATGGAAATAATACAATTTACGGCTCCACTACGCTTGACAATAGCACTATTACCTTGGGCGAGGGAAGTACCTATATTTCAACCCTTGCCGTGAATAACTCTAGCATTGTCGGACAAAATGGAAATGTCAATATAGATACAATTAGCATGGAAAATACCATTATTAACCTTGGTGACGGTAATAATGAAATTAGCGCATGGGGCGCAAGCAGTAATAGCCATATCACCCTTGGAAATGGCAAAAATGATGTTAGATTACATTTGCAAGACAGTAATCTTAATATTGGTAATGGCGACAATGTTGTCGTTCTTTCGCATGTCAACCAAGGATTTGTAAATGTTGGTAACGGCGATAATATCTTTACTGCAAGCAATATTACCGATGGTAAAATTGATTTGGGAAGCGGCGATAATAAAGTTAATTTATTTGTATTAGACGGCGTAGACTTTAATATAGGTGATGGTGATAATAGTGCAAATATTGCAGCCTGGTATGAAGGCGATAATAACTTTACCATAGGCAACGGCAATAACAGTGTTCATGCTACTATTACCCAAAGCGGTAATTTCAATATTGGTGACGGAAATAATGACTTCCATTTCTCAATGCTAAATAATGGCATACTTAATTTTGGCGACGGTAATAATACAATTTCAGCCGAAAGCGTTTATGATAGTCATTTTATAGTAGGAGATGGTGCCAATAATTTTGAAATACAAAGCGTCTATGATTCAATCTTTAATGTAGGTAATGGTAATAATACCTTTATTGCCCAAATGATTTTTGATTCAATAGC
>CAYJDL010000100.1:5244-6487 GCA_964368885.1 uncultured Desulfovibrionaceae bacterium
CAAGCATATTTAAATGATAGCTTCCTTAGTCTTGGTGATGGCGATAACGATGTTAAACTATCAAACACCACTCAAAGTCTTGTAAACATAGGAAATGGTAACAATAACCTTGATGCAAGTCATATTACAAGGGGCAATCTTAACTTAGGACATGGAAATAATGATATTAAACTGTCGATTTCCGATAGTATTAATTTCAATTTAGGAAATGGAAACAACAATTTAGACGTTGTTGCCAAGTATGATGGCGAGAATAATTTCAATATAGGCAATGGGAACAATACCATGAATGCCCACATTGAAGAAAATGGACAATTTGCCATAGGAAATGGCAATAACAATCTTTACTTTGATATGCTGCGCAATGGTGATGTAAATATTGGTGATGGTAATAACGCTATAACAAGTGAAAATATTGATGACAGTACTTTAAATATAGGTGATGGCAATAATTCAGTAAAAAGCAACAACATTGCTAATAGTACCATAAATACCGGAACTGGAAATAATATGTTTGCGTTTGATGAAGTTTACAACTCACTTTTCAATATTGATGAAGGGCAAAACTCCTTCGTTGCTCAATCTATTTTTGATACCATTATAAATTTGGTTAGTGACCAAAGCACTGTTGCTGTTGAAAATCAAAAAAATAGCAAAATTAATATGGAAGCTGAATTTGAAAAGCCCCAATCGACAGCAAATGCTGCTACTGACAACAATGCAGTTAGTAGCGAATCAAGTCCAAGTGAAGATAGCGAAAGTTCAGAAAACCCTCTGACTAAAGCATTTAAGGATATACTTGATCGCCATAGAAAGGCTAGCACCTCATCGCAAAGCAGTTCTGGAACAAATGCTATTGAAAATGTAAGAGACCAAATTCAAAAAGTTTCAAGCGAGTTGGCTTCTGTAAGCGGACATGCTGTAAGCGGACATATTGATAGCGATCAGGCCAATAATGATTATGCTGTCGATTCTATAGAAAGCAAAGCCTCTGCTCGTGTTGAGCAATTAGAAACACAGCTTACTCAATTGCAAACCCTGTTAGCACAACTAGAAACAGCGGAAACTGAACAATCTTAACATACTATTAAGTAAAGGTTGATTTTTTATCTGAGGGAAACTTTTTGTTTTCCCTAGAAGTTTCAATATGACACACTTTAAGGGTTCTGCGCAATCCATGCCTTTTTTAATTGCACAGAACCCTTAAAAAGCGATTATCGACCTCTTTTTTTAGCCAATTCTT
>CAYJDL010000100.1:6497-7606 GCA_964368885.1 uncultured Desulfovibrionaceae bacterium
CTACTGACCATTCACCTTGGTCAAGATAGCCATCTTTATTGCTATCAAAATGTTTGAAAATCTTCGGAGCACGCTTAGCTTTAATTTGAGAAAACTCTTGAGAACTTATTTTTCCATCTTGATTGGTATCAAGTTTTACAAAAAGGTCAGAATTGTCAGCAAATGAAGGTTGAACATTCAAAACCAAAAGCGTAGCCATAAGTAAAAATGCTTTTTTCATAATAAACCTCTATTTTGTTAATGTTAAAAAATTATGCCTTGTTGACATAAGTATGATATAAAACACATTAAACTGGAAAATCTCTGGGTAAAGTGTGGCAAATATGTGGCAAGATGTATCTTTGAGACAAATTGCCAAAAACCTCTAAGCCCATTAAATAAACTCTTTTATTTAAAAACGATAAGATAACCCTCCAAATACTGTATATAGCATATTTTTTTCACCATCCACCATAGGACTGTCAGTTACTGCGCAGTCCAAAAAGCGCATACTTCCTCCTGCCATAGCAAAAACATTTTCAGTAAAAGCATAGCCAATTCGCAATCCCACATAGGGTTCGACAGAAATAGTAGTCACTTCATAAGCATTTAAGCCAGAAACAGCCGATTCGTCACCATTTATGCCATAATAATAATTAATATATTCATCACTATAAAGTTTCATACCTATTGAAGGGGTAATCATAAAACGATGTACGAGAAAGTTTTTTTCATAGGCTATATTGCCTACAACGCCCTCATGCGTACCGAATATATTAGTGGCAATGCTACCACGTAATTTTCCACCAAAAGACATTTGTGCATCGAGTCCCACACCCCCCAAAATAGAACCTGAACGACCATCCAAATATTGCATACGCATATCGCCACTTTCTTCAGGGTCAAAGTTGGTAGAATCGTACTCAAAAAAAGCAGATACAGTCAAAAAATCATTAACAGAATATTTTAATCCTGCTTGTGTTCCACGGATATAAACATATTCACCATTATATCCAACAATTGGAATAAGTGTCCACTTATTGTAATCTTTGTAGGGGCTTGAGGAAAAAACACCTCCTATACCAAGCATCCATTGACTCCATACCGGACTAGCAAAAAGCCCACTTTAT
>CAYJDL010000100.1:7616-8187 GCA_964368885.1 uncultured Desulfovibrionaceae bacterium
AAGCGCATCCTAAAACGCGGCTTGTCATTCTAAAGCGCATATTCTACCCCACGAAATAAAACCGTTATAGCCATATTACGTCATATTATAGCAAGAGTTCTTTTTCATCTCTTGTAAAAAAGCAGCCAAGAAGAAAATTACCTGCCTCTATTTTTTGCCCACTCTTGAAATTTTGCCTTGGCTACTTTCCACTCATTTTGGTCGAGATAGCCATCTTCATTACTATCAAAGCGAGTGAAAGCTCGTTCAGCACGTTTGGCACGTTCTGCTTTAATTTGGGAAAACTCTTGAGAGCTGACTTTACCATCTTTATTGGTATCAAGCTTTTCAAAAAGTTCAAGTTTTTCAGCAAAAGAGGGTTGAACACCTAAAACTAAAATCATTGCCATAAATAAAATTAATTTTTTCATAATAAACCTCTATTTTGTTAATGTTAAAAATTTATGCCTCGTTGGCATGGGTATTATATAAACCACCTCTAACTGGAAAATCTCTGGGTAAAGTGTGGCAAAAATATGGCAAGATGAATTTATGCTAGATAATCCAAAACAACTTTGCTAAAAGCATTTTA
>CAYJDL010000101.1:0-2842 GCA_964368885.1 uncultured Desulfovibrionaceae bacterium
TATTATTACTTAAAGCACTGAGATAACCGTCAATCCACATAGTCATGCCGGCTATTTTATTTTCATTAGATAAATAATCTTTGCAAGTGACATTTCCTATGTCAACACCTTCAGCTTTCACTTCGTCAATAATTAACGAGGATAAAGTTAAAAATATAGTTATAAAGATTATTTTACTCATTGGTCAATTTATCACCGTGAATGGAGATTTTTTTGTAATTATTATTACAAATATACAACTGTAAGCGTATTGTCAAGAAAAAGGCTAAGTTTTTTTGTTGCCATGCTAATATAATTTAGCTACAGTCCCATCGAGCATTTTTTTAAAATAATAAAAAAATCTTTATCACACTAAAAGGATTTACAATGAAGCTTAAGGGATTTACTTTTTATTCTACATTTTGGTCAATTTTATGTATTGTTTTTTGTTGCGCATCGCCTGCACTTGCTGATAACGACAGTATTAATGATTTTTTGGCAAAAGCTGAAGCTAGGCGTAAAAACATTGCCAAAACAATGGAGCAAAGCACCGTTTTTATCTTTTATCGTAGCGGTGATGACTCTGTTGGAATGGGTTCAGGCTTTGTAATTGCTGATGGTTATGTACTTAGTAATGGTCATGTAATTGAGGGAGGTACAGATATATATATTGCCGGTAAAGATTTTAAACCGGTTAGAGCAAAAGTTATTGATTTAATTGAAAATGAAGAAATTGATTTTGCATTGCTTTCATTTGATCCCCCCATTGATTTACCAATATTGTCTTTTAATTTAGAAACTACTCGTACAGATCGTGTAACTGCTTGGGGCTTTCCATATTTAATAGTACAAATGGATCGTAATATGGATGCCATTGAAAGTGGAAGTAATTCAAATGTCCCACCTGTTGTTTCAAGCGAAGGAACCATTAGTACAAAATTGCAACGTGCCAGCGGAAAAGTACATCTTATCCATACTGCGCCCATTTCCGGTGGTAATAGCGGCGGTCCTCTCATTAACAGTCGTGGGGAAGTGGTCGGTATTAACACATGGACCCTTACCGAGGATGGCGCAAGAACCAATATTGCTCAAGTTTCCAGTGAAGCTATAAAATTTATCCGAAAACATGGGATTGAGCCTTTATTTGCACCAAACACTTCCGAACAAAGTTTAGCCTTACTAGCGGAAAATGAACAAACGCCTCATATGAAAATGCCAAGAGAGCAAACACCCGATACTTCCCCAACGGATGAATCCAGCATGCCAAGTAGTGAAGGCTTAACTGACTATGCTTTGGAATCTTACCCTCAAGCAGTAGAAGGTAATGCTTATGCTCAAGCCTATTTAGGTGCTTCTTACTGGACTGGAGACGAAGCACCTGAAAATTTAGAATATGCCGTATATTGGCTAAGAAAATCTGTAGCACAAGCCAACCCCATAGGCAAAAGTACGCTTGGCATGATCTACCTTACAGAACAAGCTTACCGTGACCCATCCCAAGGGATAAAATATTTAAAAGAAGCAACAAAGGAAGAACCTGATTACGCTTCTGTTTTGGCATATTTTTGTTTATTTGGTGAAGCATATGGAGTTGAGCAAGATTATCAAGCAGCATTTGATGCTGCCAAAATTGGTGAAAAAGCGAAAGACAAAGACGCTTTAGCAATATTGGCATTTTTCTACTTTACCGGTGATGGCAACATTGAAGTTGATTATGATTTAGCTTTAAAATATGTGAAGCAAAGCGAAGATAACGCCCTATCCAATGCCGTTTTAAGTTGGATGTACCTTCACGGAAATGCAGTACCGGAAGATGATGCCAAGGCCTTTGAATATGCACAAAAAGCAGCTGATAATGGTGATACCAATGTAGCTTTAGGTTTATTGGCTTATTATTATCAAAGTGGCATTGGAGTTGAACAGGATTATAAAAAAGCTCTTGAGTATGCTGAGTCCGCCAGTGAATACTTTAGCGAACTAGGCTTTTTCGTCCTTGGTACTTTATATGCCAATGGAGATGGTATAGAAAAAGACTACATTAAAGCCTGGGCATATTTTGACCTTGCAGACAAAAAAAATATTGACTCTGCTGGTGAAAATCGTGATGAAATAGGAAAACATCTTAGCAAAGAAAAATTAGACGCTGCGCAAGAACTGGTACGCTCGCTATATGCTCAAAACGGACTAAAGGCAAAATGATAAAAGCTTATTAGTGACTTTATTGTATAGTAGGCTTTGTTTAATATTACTTTTAAAGGCATGGATTGCTTCGTCATGTCGCTACTAACCAGATCTTTAAGCACAATTCCCGAAGTGACATTCCTCGCAGTGACTTTTGCTGTATCAAAAGCCATTGCGAAAAAAAACGCTTCGGGAGTAGTGTAGCGTGCAAAAACACTTGAAATTACAATGCCGTGCAAAATTGTATTTATGAGTAATTACACTTGACATTTCTCACAACATTGATTAATCTATACTTACGCAGATAATGCGTGTGGATAACTTCCCTTAGTTATCCCTATATTTGACAAGTGTATCTTTAACTTTACACACTTGTGGGCTTATTAGCCTTGGGCAGATTTATCTGTCTAGCCGTTTGGTCTCACCTTTGCCAAACGCCATTATATCCCCTTTTTTTTGTACCACAGGATTTCTGTGTTCTAATTTTGTGTGCTATCTAGTATATTTTTTTTTTAATACTTAAGTTAAGGAGCGTCTTATGTCTAATGTAAACAACAACCCAAATCAAAATCCCGAAGAAAAACAAGTATCTTCCATTACTTTAACAACTCCCGAAGCCGGACAAAGAGTTGAATATACCCCTACTTCTGATACTGAAATAATTTTAGATTTTGATACCGGA
>CAYJDL010000101.1:2852-8134 GCA_964368885.1 uncultured Desulfovibrionaceae bacterium
TTATCCGGAACGCTTTTCTTTCGATAAAGTGAAGATGGAAAAGATTTAGTCATTACCATTGGTGAGGGCGCAAATGCATCTTTTATTGTTGTTAAGAATTTTTATGAAACATATGACGCTGAAATTTTACCAAAATTCTTTATTCCGGCTGCCAGTGCGGATGAAAAAAATATACCCTTAGATGCTCAAACTTTCTTTGCCGCTGATGATAGTTTAATGCCGGCAGCAGGTGACAGTAGTTCACCTAATGGATCAGGTGTAAATCAACCTCTTATCAGTGGTGAGTTATTGTTTAATGGTTTGGGAGTGTTAGCCGGTTTAGATACAGAAAGAGAAAGAGGTGAAGGTCCAGGCTTAAGAGACCCTGATGAAGCCGGACTATTTGCAGATTTTATTACAGTTGATTTTACCTCTACTTCAGCAACTGCTATTGGCGGTGGCGTTGTAGAAGGTGGCGTTGGGCGTCTTGCTGACGGCAGCCCTGCAACTAGCCCTAATTACACTTATGATGGTGCTACCAGCATAGTAGGTACTATTACAAGCACAAGCCCAAGCTCGGCTACTTTTGCAATTGTTGGTAATGCTCAAGGTCAATATGGAACATTTGCCATAACCTCTACAACAAGTAATGTCGCAACTGTTACCTTTAGCCTTTATCCTGAAGGTCATCCCTTATATGATAATGTAAATAGCCTTAGCCATGGTCAACAAGTAACAGATAATTTCCAAGTTCGTGTCACCCTTGCCAATGGACAAAGTGAAGTAGTTAATATGTCCTTTAATACCACTGGTACTAACGACTTACCGGAGTTACAATTTAATCAATATGGGTTTGAAGACTTTTATCCTGATTATGGTACAGACGGGAGTCCTCTTCTCCCCGAAGGTGGCGATCCTAATGATTTCATTAAAGAAAATATAGGAGATTTATTATCAGAGACAGAGTTTGTTACACGAGACAGTCCTGGCTATGATGATTTACTAAATCAAATTATTAGTTCCAAAGGTGAAAATCTTAAAGATATTTTATCAGATTATATAAAGGGTCAAAATAATTATGATGACATTAAAAGCAGATTTGAATCCTTTCTAGAAAACGAATCTGATCTTTATAACTTT
This sequence comes from uncultured Desulfovibrionaceae bacterium, assembly GCA_964368885.1. Classification (GTDB taxonomy): domain Bacteria; phylum Desulfobacterota; class Desulfovibrionia; order Desulfovibrionales; family Desulfovibrionaceae; genus CAYJAD01. The sequence continues at coordinate 3,972 of CAYJDL010000101.1, forward strand.
GAAGACTTTAAAAACTTGCAAAGCCATATAGACCAAGCATTAGGAAATAAGCTTGAGCTTAATAATGATTATGATTATTTCGGTTTCGCCAAGGCTACAGACGTAGATACTAATGATGTACAGCTTACTTTTTTTGTCAGCACAGATACAAAACATGATGAGCTTAACGGTGATGATAATGATAGCCCTAATGATGACCTTCCTCTTACAGGTTTAACTACAACTGTTCATGGTAAATATGGTACTTTTGAAATTTATGAACAAACTGATACTGAAATTGCTAATAATACTATTCAATTTGTATACACACCACAAAGTGAGCCTATAAAGGACGATTACGATACAGAAGCTGAATATTTAGCCGCTAAAGAGCGCTATGATAGTTTTAGAAGTCTAGCATCTGGAGACTATGAACAAGAGACTTTCTATGTTTATGCAAAAGATACCTTTGGTTCATGGGTAGCAAAACCTGTAACTGTTAATATAATGGGCACGAATGAAGCCCCTGTATTAAGTGTATCCTCTTTACAAGCAGATCTTGTTGAACTTGGTGTTAATAACACTCCCGGTATTTTATCCGCTGATCCATATGTTGAAGAAAGCCAAGGTACAATTGTATTTTCTGATAGTAGTGATGATGCTGGTAGTCATTATTTAAAGGTTGGCAATATAGATATTAAATTCACTGATAACACTACTGAAAAAAAATATTATATCAAAGAAGACAATGACGGAAAATTATATCTAGAAGAAGTGCCTGAAAATGCAGCTGCTGACTTACCTAAGGAAGCTTTAGCTTTAGTTGCTTTTACTAAAAACGCTAATAATATACAATTTGATTATACGATTCACTTAAATAACGATAATCCAACAGTTAACAACTTAGCAGACGGTAAAACACTTCAATTACCATCTGTTGTTGTATCAGATGGAGGTCAAGAGTCTGCAGAGTATTCTCTTGGTACAATTACTGGTGATAATGAAATTAAAATTACTAATAATTCTTTTAACACCTCAAATAATACTTATGTTGAATATGCTAAGCCAGTTGATGGTTATATCAACTTTCACAGCGTAGAAGACCTTGACGGTAGTATGTTAACAATAGAGGGAGTTGAATATACAATTAGTTGGAGTGGGACTGAATATATCTTAACAGGAGATAATCAAGTAACAACAGATGCTCATCATGGCAACCTTAGCAACATAAAACTTGAAGGGTCAAGCCCAACTGAATTACTTGCTGACCCCGCTAATAATGGTTCATTTAAATTAAGTTTTTCCTACACTCAAACTAAAGAGGGTACATCCCCAGTAAATGATGTGTTTGAATTTTCCATTAAAAGTGGTGATGGCGGTACAAATTATACTCCTTTAAATGGTACAATAAAAGTAAACATCGGTGATGATGCTCCATACTTTGCCTATAAAGATGAAGATAATACTAATATTTACAATGTATATGAAGCAGGTATAGATGGTGGCAGTAAGGGTCAAGATGGTCCAAGCTTTAGTGAATCAAAGTGGGTTACTTTAGACTTTGGCGTTGACGGAATGAAAGGTAATGCATTTAAAGACGCCTTTGAGTGGGATCTTGATGCAATTAAAAAGCAAGGACTTGAAACTACCGATGGTGAAAAAATTCTTTGGAGAGAAGCTGATAACGACAGTAATACTTTAATAGGTTATTATGAAGATGATAAGGGTGTAGAGATACCAGTTATCAAAGTAAGTTTTGGAAGCGGAGACAGTACTATTCCTAATGAGTATAAATTTGTTGCGCAATTACTTGAAAGCGTAAAGAATACTAATGGCGAAGCAATAAGTCTTGAGCTTGCTTTTAAGGCAACTGATGGCGATGATTCTTTCATTAAAGAAAGTATTATCTTAAACATCAACGATGATAAAATAAACTTTAGTGAACCTACTGTTAAAATCTTTGACCATCAAGATGCTGGCTTAATACCTTCTATTGAAATACCTTATGCCGCTGCTGATGAAATTGCTTCAGTTGATAGTTTAACAATTGGTGGTAAGAGTTACACTGCTGGTGACACTTTTACCTATAACGGTGTTGAACTAACTCTTTCCAGAATAGATAGTAGTCAAGGCTTTATTGCTAAAGATGAGAGTAACGTTAAGTATTTTACTATTCAGGTTCATGAAGACCATGACTTAATAGTATTTTACCAATTCAAAGACCTTGCTGGTGGGGAAATTACCCTTAATGTGAAAGATGGCGATGGAAGTACAAACTCAGTAGCGATTCAACCGCAAGAAATCTTAGCTATTAATGAAATAAGTGCTAGCAATAAGAAAGAATCCAATTATGTTTTCTCTGAAACAATGGTTAATAATGCAAATGTTGATCTTCATGAAGGAGATGATTTGTTCATAGTTTCAGCCGCTGAAACAGTTGTTGCTATGAGAAAATCAACAGTAGACCTTGGTGCTGGTGAAGATACGGCTCATCTTACTGGTCAACATGGAATGCATGCAGTTAAAAACGCAGATAATACACTTAATGCTGCTAATGATAATGACACGATAATAATTGATGCTACCACAAATGCAATGAATGCTATTGAAGGTGGAGTAAATACAATCCTCGCTGGTGCAGGGGATGATGATGTTACCCTTGAAGCTAATGTAAGAGCAATGCGTGCTGATGGTACAGGTAGTGAAAACAAAATTGAGCTAGAAAAGGGTGCGGACAGTCTATACATTGAGGGTGATTTAATTGCTGATGGTGGCGGAGTTAACTTCATTAGTGGTGGTCAAGATAATGACTTTATCTGGATTGACGGTAGATTCATTGCTGAAGATGGCGGAAAGAATACAATTGATGGCGGTAAGGATGATGACTTAATCAAGCTAACTAATTCCGGTCTTACACTTAAAGATGTGTTCATTGATGGCGGAAATGGCACAACTGATGGCACAGATGATATGGATGTGCTTTTAGTTAATGCCGGAAACTTACAAGCTGTTAAAGATGGAATAATCAATAATACCATCCAAGATATTGAAGTAGCTATTGCCGGTGATGTAAAAGGTGAAAACGTGGATGAAGTTCTTGAAAATGCCGGTGCTAAGGATGAAGATGGTAATTGGACTCTTACACTAAAAGATGGTTGGTCACCAGTTAAGGAAGAGACACTTAACAACATTAAATACACTGAATACACTAAGACCGAAGAAGGTGAGACTATAACACTAATTGTCCAGTCTGGTCTTATCTAATCCAAATCAAAATAACTTAATGTTCTAGATATATATAACCCCTTGCATCAGCAGGGGGTTTTTATGTATCTAAAACGTAGAGGCTACGCTGGTGATATAGCAATTTCGCTGAGATTTTTTTGCGATATTTGATGAATAATTCTTAGATTATGTCTATGCAAAGCAAACTAGACAAAGCAAACTAGGCAAAGCAAACTATGCAAAGCAAACTATGGAGAGGAGTTTGCGACGAAGCAATCCACGTCTTTTCTAATTATGTAGAACTCTTAATTATAGATTTATCACAGCACGGTGAATCAGCTATAGTAGTACAACATGATGATTTAGCGGATTTATCACAACCACAAGAAGCTTCGGATGGACATCCTATACACTTAACACCTTTTCTTTTTTGAATAATAATATAAGAAATAGCAGAACCTAAAATAGCAATGATAATAGCCCAAATAATATAATCTTGCATATCCTCACCTTTCCTAAAATTTTTTTAAGGGAGTCAATTGAGGGGAAAACTTTTGCGTCATTCTCAGACTTTGGGCAAAAAGTTTCCCCCAGAAAAAAATCATTTTTTATTATTAAGCAGTTGCTTCACTATAAGCTCTTGCAGAAGCATCATTACCACGCTTAATTAAGAAAGCAAGCAATGCAAATAGTGCAACAACAACCACAAGACCGGGCACAAAACCTGCGCCTATGCTACCAAGAGTAATAAGTGTGCCAACTTGATAAACTGCAAAGGCTGTCACAAAAGCAATACCAAATTGCAAACCTATTCCGGCAAAGAGCCACTTTTTATTTTCAATTTCAGCATTCATGGCACCAATGGCAGCAAAACAAGGCGGAGTAAATAAATTGAAAACAAGGTAGGCAAGAGCCGCAACAGAAGTCATACCCATAGTTTGAGCTACAGTTGTAGCACC
>CAYJDL010000102.1:0-7755 GCA_964368885.1 uncultured Desulfovibrionaceae bacterium
GCTCTTGTGCATAGCGCACAATTTTTACAACTATTACCAATAATGAACTATCCCAAACTTGCAAATCATTTGATAATAAAACAACTTTTGCAATCTGCGGCTCAAGCATAGCTTTTAATAATGGTTCTGTATCCGGCAAATGTTGGCTTAACTTCCAATTTCCAGAAAAATTAACTTCCAACAAATTCTGCTGATAGGTAATGCTAACTTGAGCACTATTTTGCATAGAGGTGCATTACATCCTTATAATATTTTGTATTAACATGCACTATCTTGAATTTTTTAGCAACAAATAGCTTGTACGAACTAAAAAATTTTAATATATCATTTTAAAGAAACGCCAAAAAATTATTTCTTTGTTTTTTTTAAAGCTTTTTAAAAGGAAATGGGAACTTTTTACTAGCGCAAGAAAGTTCCCATTTTCCTTAAAAAAAATTAATCATAACATTACATACCAAGATATGCTTCACGAACTTCTGGGCTTGATAGCAATGCTTCGGCATTATCCTCTTTTACAATACGCCCATTTTCCATAACATAACCCCTATGAGCAATGCGTAAGGCTTGATTTGCATTTTGTTCCACAAGGAAGACAGTTGTTCCGGTGGAATTAACTTGCTCAACAATGGAAAAGATTTGACGAATAATAATAGGCGCAAGCCCAAGAGATGGCTCATCAAGCAAAAGAAGTCTGGGTCTTGCCATAAGAGCTCTGGAAATAGCAAGCATTTGCTGTTCGCCTCCGGATAAAGTTCCTCCGGTTTGCTTGCGTCTTTCGGCTAAAATGGGAAAAAGGCTAAAGACATAATCTTGATCCTTAGCAATTTCAGCCTTATTACTACGCAAAAATGCACCCATATCAATATTTTCTTGCACAGTAAGATCAGGAAAAATAAGCCTTCCTTCGGGAACTTGGCTAATATTTAACCTAACTATTTCGTTGGGCGGTAATTTATGAATAGGCTTACCTTCAAAAAGAATTTCACCACTTCTTAATTTATTTATTCCACAAATAGTCATAAGAGTAGTGCTTTTTCCGGCACCATTAGCACCAATAAGTGTAACAATTTCGCCTTGATTAATAGTAAGGCTCACTTCATGCAAAGCTTGAATATTACCGTAAAAAGTAGAAACATTATTTAATTTAAGCATGTATATCCTCACCGAGATAAGCCTTGATGACTTGGGGATTATGGCGAATTTCTTCAGGCGTTCCCATGGCAATGCGTGATCCGTACTCCATAACATAAATACGATCCGACATGGACATAACCATACTCATATCATGTTCAATTAGCAAAATACAAAGGTTAAATTCGTCACGTATTTTTTGAACCAAACCTTCAAGTTCATGAGTTTCATTAGGATTCATGCCGGCGGCAGGTTCATCAAGCAATAAAATATTTGGGTCTGTCGCCATAGCTCTTGCTATTTCTAAGCGACGCTGGGCACCGTAGGAAAGATTTTTTGCTTTTTCGGCGTAAAGCTCATGCAAGTTCATGGTATGTAGCAAATTATAGCTATAATCTACTGCTGCTTGCTCTTCTTCTCTGGTTTTTCTGTCTCGTAAAATTGCACCCAATATTCCTGCCTTAGTACGGCAATGTCTTCCAATCATAACATTTTCAAGCACTGTCATGTCTTGTAAAAGTCGTATGTTTTGAAAGGTTCTTGCCATTCCAAGAGAAGTAATGATATTTGGCTTAAGACCATTTAGAAGTTTTTTCTTACCACCTTGTGTATGCAAAAAAACTTCGCCTTCTGATGGTGCATAAATACCGGTGATACAATTAAAAAAAGTTGTCTTTCCGGCACCGTTTGGTCCTATTAAGGCGACAATTTCACCTTCATGTACAGTTAAGTCAACTTCGCTAAGTGCTCTTAGTCCCCCAAAATTGCGGGAAAGCGAAGTTACTTCTAAGATTGGTTTTTTCTTACTTTCCATATTTATTATCCTTTGGAACACGATATTTACGTTGTTCTCCGGTGACCAATCCTTGGGGGCGGAAAATCATCATTAAAACCATTATGGCTCCAAATATTAAAAGGCGATATTCCGAAAAAGCTCGTAAATATTCCGGTGCTAAAACCAAGATTAGGGCTGCCAAGATCACACCGGTAATGGAACCCATACCGCCAAGCACTACCATTGACAAAATCATAGCCGATTCCATAAAGGTAAAGCTGGCCGGATTTATAAAGGAAGTTTTAGACGCAAAAATTACACCAGCAAAACCTGCCCAACATGAACCAAGAGCAAAAGCAGAAAGCTTTACCTTTGTAACGTCAATGCCCATGGCTTGAGCGGCAATTTCATCTTCTCTTAAAGCTTGCAAAGCTAAGCCTACTCGAGAATTTTTAATACGTGAAATAATTAAAATAGTTATAAGAACAGCAAGTAAAACTAAATAATAAATGTAAATTGACCTTTGCGATAAATCCATTTCCATCCCAAATAAATCCGGAGGCGGAATATTAGAAATACCACGAGGTCCACCAGTTATATCGCTCCAATTTTGCAAGAAAATCCTTACAATTTCTCCAAAACCAAGAGTAACAATAGCAAGGTAGTCACCACGTAAACGCAAAACAGGAAAGCCAAGGGCAAGACCAAAAAGTACAGCAACAAATCCACCTATTGGTAAACATACCCAAAATCCAAGACCAAGAAATTGATTTAATATGGCGTAAGTATATGCACCGACAGCGTAAAATGCAACGTAACCTAGGACTAATTGCCCTGCAATGCCAACTACAATATTCAAACCTAGGGCTAACATGACATAAAGCAAAGCAGAAATCATGATATTAGTTTGATACATAGAGCTTATCATTGGCATAATAATCATGCCAACAAGAATGAAAATAGGTAATCCTCTTTTAAATAAGATGGATTGAAAAACATCTGAAGCAGCTTGGCTAACACTTTGAGGAAGAGTTATTAAAGGTAAACCCTTTGCTTTGCGCTCAAAGCAAATATGCCAAAGAATGGCCAGAACAAAGGTTGCTAAGCCCATAAATATACAACGTTCAAAACGATAATAAATTATGCCTTCAACACTATTAATTTGTAACCCTACCAAGGGGAAGGTAAGTACCATAAACCAAACGGCAACAATGGCGGCTTTAACGATAGTATGCATAGCTTCTCCTTAGACCTTTTGAACCTTAGCTTTACCAAGAATTCCATCAGGGCGGAAAATAAGAATGAGAATAAGAATAGCAAAAGCTATCATATCTTCATAATTACCTGAAAAATATCCAGTAGTAAAACTTTCACATAGACCAAGAACAATGCCTCCAATCATAGCACCAGGTATGGAGCCTATGCCACCAAGTACAGCGGCTGTAAAAGCTTTAAGACCAGCCAAAAAGCCTATAGAAAAGTTTACTTGTCCCATGTGCGAAGCAATGAGCACTCCTCCAATTGCAGCTAAGGAAGAACCTATAACAAAAGTTAAAGCAATAATTTTGTCGGTATCGATGCCTAAAAGTAAAGCCATCTTACGATTTTGAGCAGTTGCACGCATGGCTTTGCCCATTTTTGTATAAGAAATAAAAAGTGTTAAAGCAATCATAGCAATGGTACTGGTAACTAATATAATAAAGTCACTTGAGCCCATGATATTCCATTCATATAAAAATTCTAATTCGGGTAAAAGACGTGGAAAAGCTACAAAGTCAGATGTTTGAGCTAAGATAACGTAATTTTGCAAAAATATGGACATACCAATAGCAGAAATAAGCGGCGATAAACGAGGTGCGCCTCGTAAAGGCTTATAGGCTACTTTTTCCAAGGTATAGCCATAGGAGGCACACCATATTATGGCTACAAGAGCAGCAATGACTAAAATAGCTGGTGCCGGAAAACCCATAATACCTAAGATACTGGCAACTATAAAGGCCGTAAATGCACCAATCATATAGATTTCACCATGAGCAAAGTTAATAAGCTCTATAATACCATATACAAGAGTATAACCAAGTGCAATAAGTGCGTAAATACTACCCCTAGTTAAACCGCCAAAAAAAAGTTCAATAAAATATTGTATATCCATGACAGTCCATACAGCTTTTTAGGCAAGCTGTTAGTTTTAAGTGCTACTTTTAGCTAGTTGCAAATTCTACATTTGTTTTAATTGAACAAAAGGGAAAACAATATTTCAAAGTTTTCCCTTTTGAAGATATTAATCACAATTAGCTGTTTTAATTTATTAAAACAAATACTTGCAGAACAGCTTTTTATGCAATAGCTAATAATGTTAATGTCTTAGTCAATAAGAATTTTGCTATCTGTTTCTACAAACTTACCATTTTTCACTTGATACATGGAAAGCCCAACTCCAATGGGGTCACCAGTTTTGCTAAAAGTAATGCTTCCAGCCGGAGTATCAATGGTTTCAGAACGCAAAGCTGCAGCAATTTTATCGCTATCTGTACTATCCGCTTTATCAATGGCATTTAATAAGGCCATAACCGCCGCATAACCTGTATAGTAAAATGGACCGGGCTCTGCATTAAACTTCTTAACATGCTGATCATAAGCTACTTTATGTATAGGCAAATTACTTGTATCGGATGGTGAAGAAGCATATACTCCATCTGATTCGGCACCGGCCATTTGAATAAATGCGTCAGTTTTAATACTATCCGGACCAACAAAGGGGACTGAAATACGATCCCTGCGCATCTGCTTAATAAGTTTTGATGCTGTTGGATGATACCCACCAAAAATCACTACATCGGGCTTAGCTCTTTTTATTTTTTTTACAATAGAACTATAGTCAACTGCGTCAGGATTTACTGAATCAAGCAGTACAATCTCTACTTTACCGCCTTTATCAAGAAATGCTTTATTAGTTTCAATATAGCCTTTACCGTATTCACCATTATCGTGAATTAATGCAATTTTTTTCACTTTTAATTTATCAGCAACAAAAACAGCAGATAATTTGGCTTGTACGTTATCATTGGCAATGGTGCGGAAAAAATAAGGATTTTCACCACTAGTGCTTAAACTTGGGGTAGTTGCAGCTGGAGACATGGATATAAGTTTGCTACTGTTATAAATTGGCAAAGCTGCCTTATGTGCGCCAGAGCAAATATGCCCTAGGACAACATGAGCCTTATCAGAAACAAGCTTTGTAACAGCATGGGTTGCAAGCTCAGGCTTACATTGATCATCTTGAGCGATAACAACTACTTTTCTACCGTCGATTCCACCCTTGGCGTTAATTTGTTCTGCTATAATTTCAGCAGCATTTTTAGAAGGAATCCCGTAAGAAGCAATATCACCTGTAAGGGAAACTGCAACTCCAAGTCTAATTTCTTCTGCAGCTTTTACAGGCGCAGTAAACATTGCAAGGGCTACGCCGGCAAGGAATAAATATTTTATTTTACACATATAACACTCCGTACATCTCTGACATGCTAATTACTTTGAGCAAAGGTTTTTCCTACAGTATAAAATGCATTGTCATCAAAAAATAATCTATTAAAAGTGGGGTCTTTAATTTAATAAAGCCCCCCACAATTTAATAGTAAGATCGAAATTAATCAATAAGCATGGTGTATTCAGTTTCTACAAATTTACCATCTTGAACTTTATATAATGATAAACCAACACCTATTGGATCGCCTTTGGCATTGAATTTAATGGTACCAGCAGGAGTATCTATGCTGGAATTACGCAAAGCAGCCATAATTTTATCTGTGTCAGTGCTATTTGCTTGATCAATGGCGTTAAGTAAAGCCATAGCAGCAGCATAACCAGGATAGAAGAAAGCACCTGGCTCAGAATTATATTTCTTTATATGTTGCTCACGTGCTTTTTGATAAATAGCTAACTTACTTGTATCAGCAGGAGAGGAAGCAAATGCGCCTTCAGCATCCTTACCGCCCATCTTAATGAAGGTATCATCCTTTACACCATCAGGACCTACGAAAACAGCTTTCACACGATCACGCTTCATTTGTTGTACAAGCTTGGAAGCAGCTGGATGATAACCACCAAAAATGATTACATCAACTTTTTCTCTTTTTAATTTCTTCATGGTTGCACCATAGTCAACCGCATCAGGGGTGATAGCTTCAAAAAGAACTACTTTTGCCTTGCCAGCTTTGTCCAAAAGCATTTTATTGGTTTCGGCATACCCCTTACCATATTCACCATTATCATGAATAATAGCAACATTTTTAGCTTTTAAATGGTCATTTACAAAGGCAGCAGAAAGTCTTGCTTGAATATCATCACTGGCAATTGTACGGAAGAAATATGGATTTTCACCACTTTGAGTAAGACCTGGAGTAGTGGCAGATGGGGACATAGAAATAAGCTTAGCGTTATTATATATAGGCATAGAAGCTTTAGCAGCACCGGAGCAAATATGACCAAGTACAACATGAACTTCGTCAGAAATAAGTTTAGTAGCAGCGTTAGTAGCTAATTCAGGCTTACATTGATCGTCTTGTGCAACAATAACTACTTTTTTACCATCAATACCGCCCTTGGCATTAATTTCTTCAGCAACAAGAGTAGCTGCACGCAAGGTAGGTACACCATAAGAAGCTAAATCTCCAGAATGTGCACCAGCTACACCAAGCCTGATAACTTCTTCAGCCATTGCGGGGGTGGCAAAGATGAGCATAATTAAACCCAAAAATAGGGACTTGCCTTTATTCATAAAAAACTCCGTTAAAATAAAAAATTCCTAATGCGCCCAAAGGCCGACCACAAAACCGTTCCTTTGAATTTACCTAAAGCTTGCAGTTTTTACTTAAATAAGAATTAGGTTAATCATCCTCAAACTCTTTTTTTACCAAAAATAAAGAGTATTTCAAGATGCTTCAAATAAACATTGGGCTTAATATCACAACAAAAGCATTGCTGTCAAATATTTTATAGCAAAATTGTAAGCTATGAATCAGTGTTTACATTAATAAATAATGAATACAAATGCAAAAAAAAAGCCTATCATTATAGCAAGGTAACGCTTAAATGATAGGCTTTTTAAAAATGTTTAGTATTATAAAGCTTTTTGGCTATCTTGCAGTTGATGAATAAGGTCATTTAAGGTTTTTGCTTGCTTTGCAAGATCCTCTACTGCATATGTTGAAGCAGACATGGCAGTTGCAGTTTCAATGGAAATTATTCGTACATGCTCAAGGGTCTGATTTACAGCTTCACTTGTAGCAGATTGTTCTTCAGAAGCAGAGGCAATATTTTGAATCTGATCCGCTGTTTTTTGCACTATAACGACAATACTTTCAAGCTTAGTACCGGCTTCGACAGCCATTTCTGCCGCAGAGCGAACGGCTTGAACTGCCCGCTCAACACTATTTATGCTTTGTTCAGTACCATTTTGAATGCCGGTAATAACTTTATTAACTTCACTGGTAGCTTGCATTGTTTTTTCTGCTAATTTACGTACTTCATCAGCAACAACTGCAAAGCCTCGCCCAGCTTCTCCGGCACGAGCAGCTTCAATGGCAGCGTTTAAAGCAAGTAAATTTGTTTGATCCGCAATATCAGTAATAACTCGAATAATTGCGCCAACACCTTCAGTTTGCTTACCTAAGTTATCCATACCCTCTTTGACAACTTCAGTATAATTTTCTACATCTTGAAAACTTTCAACCATCTTACTTACTACTTCTGAACCCTCTTTAGCCTCAGACATGGCGTTGGTAGCAGTAATAGCAGCATCAGAGGCACTATGCGCAACATTAATAACGGCATCATTCATTTGGCTCATG
>CAYJDL010000102.1:7765-8071 GCA_964368885.1 uncultured Desulfovibrionaceae bacterium
CTAGTTAAAGAAACTTGATCAGCCACTTCTTGAGCTGATCCTGCAAGTTCAATGAGGCGGTTATTACTTTCTTCTAAGGCTTCTTTATCCACAAGATCTGAAATGTCAGCCCAAAGCGCAAGAGCACCTAATGTATTGCCATCATAATCAAAAAAAGGAGCATCTACAACTTGAATACGAGTTTCCTTATTTTTAAAATTCGTAAATTTACGTTCAGTTTGTATAGTTCTTTTTTCACGTAAGGATTGTGCCGTTGTGCTTTGGCAAGTAGTATTTACAAATATAAATTCACATACTTTTGAGCCA
>CAYJDL010000103.1:0-8064 GCA_964368885.1 uncultured Desulfovibrionaceae bacterium
AATTTGTTAGTAGTATTTTACATAATTAAACGTGTATAATAACGTGTACCATTTCGCTCAACGTGCATTAATATTTGTCGTGCCATGCGTTGAATTCTAAATATATCTAAAAAATCTTTTAAATTTCGTGTTCCTGTATTGCCAATGCCTAAAATTACATCATTCACTTTTAGCATTGATGCAGGACCATTTTTGTCAACGCTGGTAACATAAAGACGCCCACGTTTTTCTTGCACAGTAAAACCCCAACGCTTTTGAAAAATATCAATGGCTTGTGCATTAGTAAAAGCTTCTGGGAATACGGTAAGTTTTTTATTTTTGCCATTTCGCCAAATAGATAAATTTATAGGTTTTTCAGGGGTATTATTGCGCAAGACTTGCAAATAATCTTGCCTATCACGCACTTGCGTATTTCCCATGCGTAAAATTACATCTCCAATCATAAGTCCGGCTTTAGTAGCTGGGCTGTTTGGCTTAAGGTCAGCAATGAGTAATCCTTGGGGTTTTTTTAAATTTAAAGCCATAGCCATGCCATGGTCCACATCTTGCCCTTGTATTCCAAGCCAAAGCGGTGTAACTTTTCCAAGACCAAGAATGCCTTGCATTACCCTTTCAGCTTTACTTATGGGAATTGCAAAACCAATGCCTTGAGCTCTGGAATCAATAACGGTATTAATTCCAATTAGTTCTCCATGAAGATTTAAAAGAGGCCCTCCGCTGTTGCCCGGATTGATTGCTGCGTCGGTTTGAATTAAATCTGTAAAAATTCCATCATTACTGCGTATGCTACGCCCTGTACCGGATATTACTCCGGTAGTAACAGTATGAGCAAAACCAAAAGGATTACCGATAGCTATGACGCTTTCACCAGGCATAATATCCTCAGCCGCAAACTCTCGACCATCTAAAAGATGTATATTAACCTGCTCGCCTCCGGCAATAACATGGGCATTGGTGAGTACAAGACCTTTTTTTCCATCAATTATAACTCCGGAACCCAAGCTTGTTCGCATTGTACTTTGCCCCGGCGGCTGAAACATAGGCCCAAAGAAAAAAGCATCAAAAGAATTATGAAAACGAGGTCTTACCTTTCTGGTGCTGGTAATATTAACAACAGCTGGTCCAGCTTCCTTTACAGCTAAAACAACAGGCGTTTCTCGCAAAGACTTTGCAGACCATGCAAAATTTGGTATACATACAGAAAATATAAAGAAAATTAAGAAAATGCCATTACGCATGACAACCTCCAATAATGTTTATTGGATGAAAATAGAACATGCTAATTGAATTGTGTCAACTTTTTTAAGTTAACGCTAACTTAATCAATCCTTCATTAAGATAGTTTTATCTTGTTTATATTCAATATTATTATATAAACAAATACAGGCTCTTTCCAATTGACCGCCAATATACATGGCATGACCGATATCAGAGATGACATAATTTCTATAAAGTTGATTTTGAATTTCTTGAGGTTTTTTGCCTCTATATTCTCTTAGAAATTCATTGTCACGATTGAAATGCTGTACAACAATTTCTGAACTCCCCTCTAAATCTTTAGGAGAGATGGATATTTGCAAATAACCATGAGAATCCATTTTTATAGTGTTACTATGTTCTAACTCATCATCAATATAGGATTGTACATTGGACAAATCTGATGTGTCAATAGATATAGAGTGAGAAATAACAGAAATGGTAGCGGGTTTAATGTTTGATTTTAGGATATTTTTATCATTAACTTTTTTACAAACATGCTCGAGTATTCCCAACAGACCTAATACATTTTTAGGCCATGCATTAGTACCATTATGAGATCTAAAAGTTGCGGTAAGGTGTAATTCTGTATCAATTTTACGAAAAAAAGCACTAACAAAGCAGGGCGATGACTCTGCACTTATGTCAATTTTATTATCCCAAAGCGTAAGATAAGAATGCCTACTATCATCTTCTTTAGCAAGGTCTTCTATTGCATGTTCAAGTATTGCCTTGTTGTCATCAAAGTAATTTCCAAGCCTATTACCATAAGTATATGCTTCTCCATCTTTTGGAGCTAAAGGATTAAGCAGTTCTTGCTGATATTTTAAAATCATTTCAGGTGATATGTTATGCGCCAATAAATCCTCATTTGTGTACTTTTGAGGTGCGTTTACAACTACTTTGACGTTATGAAGTTCATTTCTTTTCTTGCCTCCTCTAAAATGTACCGGAACGCCAAATTTCTTTAGCTTAACGAGTAATTGTCGCCAAGAGTCGAAAATTGTATCACCCACAATACTATGCGAACGAATATCACTTGGAAAAGAGCCTACAATAATTTCAGGTAATGGAACTTGTATTCTTTCAAGCTCATTATGATGCTCTAAAGAGCGAGCTTTATAAGCATTTATGAATTCAACCAGCGGCTTAATGTCATTAATTTTACTTGTGGACAATGTTATAACTCTTGGTTTGTGCTTAAACATTTTTAAGCTGACTAAATTGTCCATGGTATAATTTACTTCATTACCAATAATTTTAACTTGCTCAAGTTCCCTTACTGTGCCATCTTCAAAAACATATTCTTGAAAATTCCCTGTGCTTTGTTCACCATGCTCAAAAAAGGAATTTAAATGAATTCCTGATTCGGACATATCCTTGCCAAAAATGGCAATAGTATCAATTTGAGGGTTATATAGCAGATTTCTCAGCATAATTTTCAGACCACCACCATATAAACTCCCTATAATAGCCATGGGCGAAGTTTTGGGTGATATATCAACTTTAGCTTGTTTAAGTTTTTCTTCTATAAATTCAGATGGTGTCCAAAGCGTACAAATGGCAAGGCTGCCATGTGGATTCACTGTGAGGCATTTTTTTGAAGGTATTAAAAACTCAAACTGCATATATTTACTCCGAAGAAAGTAATCTCTCAGAAGATAATCCCATAATGGTGCCGGCTATTTTTTGTATTGACTCTTCCGAAAGGTTAACTTGTTTATAAACTGTAAAAAGTTCTTGAGCACGTTCATTCCATTGGGCATCACGCTCCTTATCAACGGATTCATATTTAAGCTCATAATATACTTTAGAAATTCCGGCATCTGCTAAGCGTTCGATACAACGAATGCAAGGAGCAAGTGTGCAATATAAAGTAGAATCCTTAATATCAATATTTTGTTTTTTGGCTCTTTGGATAGCATTTTCTTCAGCATGAATACTTGGGCAAATAAGAAATTTGTCTTTATCTGGCACATTTTTACTACGTCTAGTGCAAAAAATATCGTGTTCAGTATTTTTATCAGTACAATGTGCTTGCCCCGGTGCTGAACCATTATAACCGGTAACTAGCACTCTGTTGTCTTTTACAATTACACAGCCCACAGGGCGTGATGAGCATGTAGACCTAACACTTGCAATTTTTGCAATTGCCATAAAATATTCATCCCAAGAAGGGCGTTTTATAAGTCTGCGTTGCAGTAAATCCATTGTTTTTCCTTAAATCCATAGTTTTCCTTAAATCTATTGTTTTTGGGCTTACTTAGAAGCTTGTCCTCTTGGACCGCCTACATTATTAAAAGCAGAGTTAAAGTTTCTGTAAAGTTCCTTGTTGTTTTCTATTCTATGCCATTTTTTGATAAATCCCTTAGGTATAATATCTTCGGTAATAAGTTGTATTTCGTTCCAATTTCCCTCGGGTATTGGATAGGCATAGTAGGGTAGGGTGTCTGGAACATTTTCAATAAAAATTACTTGAGGATGTTGCCATTCTAAACGAGCCATGTACATGCGATGCATACCATCATTAATAATATAAGACATTATGCCGGATGCCTCTTTGCAGGCTTCAACTACAGGCGGTAAAATATCAATGGGCAAAGAGCTTTCATTAGTTGTAATAGTTACATATCCATCAAGCTTGAAAAGGTTAATGTTAAATTTTTCTAATTCCCATTTAAGCCTTTGAACCTTATTCAAGTTCTTAGCCAATACATAACGCTGAGCCGGAACTACAGGACTTTCTTTATCATTAAATGCTACTTGTTTAAGGCAAATTTGTGCATCAACATAGGGATATACATCGGGTTTTTCTAACATGGAAACTTTTCTAAGCTTTTGAATAAGCTCATCTTGTGAATGACTTTTGCAGTCAATAATTTTAAATGTATCACTCATTTTATTTTCCTTCATTTATTTTTTTTATAACTGTCAGACATTGAGCATGATTTTTAACCCTAATAAGATTTTTAAGCTCAGTCTGAGGTCTAGACCTTGGGTTATCATCCATAGAAAGCAAAATTCCGGTGGAACCTCGTTTTATGCAAGGTTCCATATCATTATAAAAAGAATCACCAAACATTATTATATTTTCAGCAGGTACAGAAACAGCAGAGTAGACATGTGAATAAAAAATATCACTTGGCTTACAACTACCAATTTTGTAACTTAAAAACAAACCACTAGCATTAATGATAAAATCATTTAAATGTGTTTGAAGTGCATTAAAAAAGGGTGGCCATAGGTTTGACACAATATAATAGTTAACTTTTGATGCAATTATTGCACTGCAAAAATTTTCTGTTCCATCTAAAGGTTGACATTGCAGCACTTGCAAATCCCAAAAATTTTGGATTGCTAATCGTTTTTCATCTGTAATAGTTATCCTAAGTTCTTCCTCTAGGGAGGTAATAAGTTCATCCGGAGACGCTACGTCTTTACAGAAAACTATATTTGAAATAATGCTCTTGTTTTCTAAAGCAATCCCCAGTAAATTGCATATAAAAGTGGACGGTGATTCCTTTGGTCCTCCAAGTAAAGTCATTCCTACATCAACAAAAAGCGTTTTCAATGCAATTCTCCATCTTTATAATAATGCTATTTATTTATATTATCCATAATGATTTTAGCAAGTTCAGTAGCTACAAGTTTGTTGGCATAAGCAGTTGGATGCATGTCTACCGAGGGATATATAGTATATTTGCTTTCGGTATTTTTCTTTTCTTGTTCATAATTTGGTAACCATGATTTTACATCAATGATTTTTACAGGTAGACCCTTTACAATTTCAGCAATGCCCTCAGGATATGCCGGATAGGCAAGTAGGGTGAATTTAGCATTGGGTAGTTTGTCATGAACATATTTTTCCAGAAAAACAATAAGTTTACGCATAAGTTCAATTCGTTTTGGTCTAGACATTTCAAAGAAAAAAGTGTCTAAAAATTTAGTTCTAATTTTTCGATAAAAATAGCTTTGATTTAAATAATGTACGTTTCATTGTTAAACCCTTAACTAAAAAATAAATAATTTATGTATGTGGCTATTGCCTTTAGTCAGCCAGTATATCCTTAGATGTATAATTATTCATTGTTTAATACTATTTTTAAAGACATGGACTGCCACGTTGAGTCGCACAAAATCAATGGCTTAACAAAAAGAGCGGTGTGACTCTTCTCGCAGTGATTTACGGCGATACACAAAGTCATTGCGAGAAAAAACGCTCCGAAATCTGCATTAAAATTGGCTGAGCTAAGACAATAGCCACATTTATGTATGTTTATCTACAATAAATTGTTTATTTTTTCTCTTATTATTTCATAACAATTGTTATTTTTTTGTTAATAAATTTACGATGTTTATATTATTATGTTCTTTTGCATAATCATAGGCTGTTTTGCCATTATGGGATTTAATGCTAATATCTGCACCCCTTTGTATTAATAATTGTGCTACTTCTAAACTGTTGTTAATAGCTGCAATCATTAATGCTGTTAGTCCTAAATTTTCTGTATCATTAATATTTGTTTTGTTATCAAGTAATAATTTTGCAGAGTAAACATAATTATCAGCAGAACTAAACATAAGAGCATTCCAACCATAAGAATTTTTAAGCTCAACATTTGCTTTGTTGTCTAATAAGAATTGCACTGTTTTTATATAGTCTTGATCAACAGCTGCAATTAAAGCAGTTAACCCAGCGTTATTTTGTTTATTAATTTCTGCTTTATGTTTGACTAAAACTTCTATCGTCTCTAAACGACCATTGGCGGCAGCAATTATTAAAGCATGATCTCCTTCATTGGAAGCATCATTCACTTTAGCCTTATGATTAATAATTGTATTTACTATAGAAAACCTGCCTAATCGAGTAGCCGCCATTAAAGCATTAATACCACTATTATTTTTGTAATGAATATTAGCATTATGCTTTAATAAGGTTTGGATACATTGCAAATGTGAATTTGCAGTGGCAAGTAATAAGGCAGTATTACTAAGATTGTTTTTCGCCTCAATGTTAGCTTTATTTTTCAATAACACTTCAATAACATCGTCATGTCCAAATTCAGCTGCAATCAATAATGCAGTCCAGCCCTCATTATTGGCAGTATTAACATTTGCCCCTTTGGATATTAAAAGCTTTACTACGTCAACATGTCCGTTGCGAGCAGCATCCGTAAGAGCTGTATTGCCGCTGTACGTTGTATGATTAACATTTGTATTAAAACGCAATAAGCTTTTAACAACGTCTAAATGACCAAAAAATGATGCAAAATTTAAGGCTGTTTTGCCCTGATGATCTTTGCTTTCGATAGAAACGTTATTTTCTAATAGTTTTAATGCAATATCATTTTTTCCACTGGCTGCAGCAATATGCAGGGCATTTTTATTTTCCTTATCTTTAAAGTGAATATCAGCTCCACTTCTCATTAATAAAGAAAAAGCTTCCATTTCTCCTTCTCTTGAGGCATACATAATAGGCGTCCAACCGTCAACATCTTGTGCATTAACGTCAGCTTTATGATCCAGCAGAATTTCTAAAAAATCTGTCTTTCCCTTAGCTGCTGCAATCATGGTGGCTGTAACGCCATTACTATTTTTAACGTTTACATTAACCTGTGGGATAATTTTTCTTAAATCATCTTCAGAACCGTTTTCGACCACTTTAAAAAAAAGTATTTCTTGTTGTGAAAAAGCAAATGCTTTAGAAGTGCAAAGCAATAAAATACATAAAAAAAATAATTTTAATGAGGAGCGATACATTTTTTTTCCTAGGTTAGACGTTTAATGAAAAGTCCATATATTTAACCATACATTATGTCAACAGTAATGACACAAATAAAATTGCTGATTTTTCATGGTTATGTAGCTTAATAAGATTAGAAATTCAATATTTCTTGTTGAACAGAAAATTTTTTACCGACCGATTGAAAAATCATAAATAAGCTTTCAATAAAAAGCTGTATATGTCTAATGTCTTGACTTTTTTTACCAGCATGCTTAAAGTTTTTCCTATCAGTTTGATTTAATGGGCTGCTAAAGGAATAAATTAATTATGGAAGCTAATAGTAAACAATATACCCAAGCAATGATTAAAGTACTTTTACAACCAGAAGAGAAAGTATTTGAAATTCCACGTCCAAAAACAGTTAGGCAACTTTTGGAATATTTGAATTTGCGAGAGGAAACTGCCTTAGTTGTGCGAAGTAATACCTTGCTCACGCCTGATTTACGTATTTATACCAATGATGAAATACTTGTCCGTAAGGTCACTTCTTCAGGATAAAAGATTACTTGGCAAGAATCACCATACATATTGTAAGTGAACATGCTTATAATGCAAAGACTTTAGCTTGTAAAGGTAAAGACTTAGTATTTTGGTGGGATGGGGATGACTTTGATGAAAAAATCTTAGCTAAACAATACAGCATTCCCGAGCATTGTGAAAGATATTTACATAAATTACGTCAAGAATTTAGCGCACATATACATGATTTAGCCTTTATTCAAATTAAAAATAAAGCACTTTATAAATGGTTTGAATGCAAACAAACTTTATCGCATTGGTGGACAAGTCTGCTTTTTGAAAAACATCCACATATGATACCAAGTCTTTATGATAGTTTTAAGGTACGGACTTTGGAGTATATGCTACATGAATATGTTCCAAATGAGCTTGCAAAGCAGCAAATTGACATTAATTTACACTTTTATGAATCAAAATTGCATAGCATATTACAAAAATACGCTAAACAATTTAACCTTAATTTAAAATATTGTAAAAATTCTCATAAACAATTTTCTTTTAGT
>CAYJDL010000104.1:0-8032 GCA_964368885.1 uncultured Desulfovibrionaceae bacterium
CAGATGAAATCACAAAACAAGGAACATTAATACCCTTTAATATACCTTGCGAATAAGCAAGCTGTTCATCAAGATGTTTCATAAGTGCCGTTAAATCACGAGACAAAATACCAAGCTCATCCTTACGATTCATAATTAAATGAGTTTTATTTCCAAGCAAGTAGTCTCTAGCATATTGAGTGATTTTA
This sequence comes from uncultured Desulfovibrionaceae bacterium, assembly GCA_964368885.1. Taxonomy (GTDB): domain Bacteria; phylum Desulfobacterota; class Desulfovibrionia; order Desulfovibrionales; family Desulfovibrionaceae; genus CAYJAD01. Next base: position 189 of record CAYJDL010000104.1, read on the forward strand.
CCAATAGGCACAAGTATAGTTCTGAAAAATGAAAAAGAAAATAAAAGAATAGCGAAGAACATAAAAATGCAAATTGCAATAAGCAAATTGCGAACAAACCTTGTTTCCTTTTCCGCCTGTTCAATCATTTGCTTACGTTTTATTTCTATTGTAGATTGCATGGTTTTAAAGTATTTTTGCAACTCAGCTAAAGTTGGTTGAGTTATTTTCTCATAAACCTTTCTAGCTTCCTTATCTTGGTCACTGCTACGTAGTTTTTCAATGTTTATGGCAGATTCATGTAATGTTCTATGTGGTTCACTCATTGCGTCAAGAGATGACCTAAGTTCAGGAAAAACTTTGACAAGTTGTTGCCGCTCATGACTATGATACCAACGACCAAATGCGCATCTGGTATGGTCTGTAGTAATGTTAAGATGTCCTTCTTTAGCTCTGGTTAAGTAAGACGCCAAAGCATTTGCCCACTCTAAATGTTGCATTTCACGAACAAGCAATGTATTGGCAAGCGAAGACGCTTCTCGTCTTTCAGAGGAGGTTTCTTCAAGGTTTGCAAAGGATATTAAAAACAAAGTAGCACCAATGCAACCACCAATCAAAACAAAACTCATTGTTGCCAAAAAACGCTTTTTAATACTTAAGTCCTTCCAAGCTTTCACAATAACCTCGCTTATATTTAGTATATTTTGAAATAATAAAATATTTGAAATTTAAAATCGACATAAGATTAAAAAACTTAATCCTATTTTTCTTATAATGCAAATATATTTTAAATGTTAGCTGGCTACTATGAATTTGTTAGAGACTTGGAAATTATTGCAACAATAAATTATTTATTATTAAACTCTACTTTAAATTTCATGATAACAACCTGTTATATTAAATAATATTATTAGCACAAGCTAACATTTTCAAAATATAGCGATTACATCGCTTGCCTATTTATGAAATTCGGGCTAGAGGGTTGTTTATGACGTTTTAATGAAGCTTGCAGTTGAAAAAAAGTAACAACTTTGCAAAGCTCATAATGTCTTTTTTTAAATTTTTTCATTAATCAAAATTAATGAAAATTACTTACTTAAGTAAAGGCTTTAACAATTTAATAGGGATTGGATAATGGATAATGATAACTCTAAACCTAAACGCAAAGGTTTTCAAGCTTCTAAATTTAAATCAAGAAGACGCACTTCATCAACTGACATGAGTGACGACAGCAGCTCTTATGGAAAAGAAGGGCGAAAGGTTCGCAAACCAAGTATAGCTCGTACACGTCTTAAAAAAACAACAAAGCCAAGCTTCCAAAACGATAATGAATCACAAAACTACCATGATTCTCAAGCTAAACGCAATCCTAATCATCGGTCTGATAATTTTAAATCAAAAGATAGGCACTTAAATTCTGATAGCCATTTTAACGATAGACCTAGGCAATTCCAACCTAATAATGAACAAGACCGAAATTTTAAATCAGATCGTCGCTCTGACTTTAAGAACAATGATGGATTCCTTAAATCTCGAGATAACAAAAATCAAGGTCGTCCTGATTATAGAGATAGAGATGAATCTACACGCCCAAGAAGAAACGATAGATATCAGCATGATAGTAAACCTTATGCAAAGGATGGGCACAGTCAAAGAAGTAGAGATAAAGACAATCGTCAAAGATTTGATAAGGATTCAAGGCAACCTTACAATAGAGATGGCAAAAGGGATAATGATTCAAGACAAATGCGCCGTGATTCCTTCCATCATGATTCAGATAATAAAAGACCTTATAGGTCTAGATCGAACAATGATGAAAACTTACCTTCAAGACGTCCACATAGGGATGACCGCCAAAATAAGCCATGGCATGATGATAAAAAACGTGATTTTCGTCCGAATAATGACAAGCCTTATGCTGATAAGCGTAATTCTGATAGACCTTATCGGGACAAGCCATATCAAGACAGATCATATAGAGATAGGTCGCCCGATAGATCGTCTGATAGATCGCCTTATGACAATTCATATCGTGACAGACAGTCCGGTGACAGACCGTATAGAGACAAGCCATACAGAGACAGGTCATCTAGTGACAGACCATTCAATGACAAACCATATCGAAATAGACAATCTAGCGATAGATCATATGAAAACAAGTATGACAAAAAACCATACTCAAATGTAGATCGAGAAAGATCACCCAGAGATCAAAAATTTGAAGATGCTTCATCATATGATGGTAGCTATAATCAGCATTCACAAGACTTTGTAATCAACAATCAAGACATTCAAACACAAGAAGGTTTTGCTACAAATCAAAGTTTCGATAATGCAGCAAATACTCAAGAACATGAGCAAAGTTATCAAAATAAAGGTGACAACTTCCATCCTTCTTTTTCAACACCAAGCTCCACAATGGATGCACGAGAAAATAGGGATAAATGGGATAGACCGCATAATAGGTCAGAAAGGGGAGGTCGTGACTTAAAACGCTTGCCCTTGCGAGAAACTATTATGAATATGGATAGGGATTTACTCAAAGTCCTTGCAAGGCGTTGTAATATTCTAGGTAAAATGAAAGTTAAAAGCGGCTATCTTGAGGTCAAGGAAGAAAAAGAAATTCGGGCATCTTGGGAAAAGTCAGCCACAAAAATGACCAGAGACCCAAGGATTATTCATCAGCTTTTTGCTTTAATGCAAGAAATTACTTTTTCAGCTAAACCATCCGAAGATACAGGCTCACGTAGTGGCTATAACTTAGCCCCACTGCAATTACCTGTAAATATAAGCATGCACGCTCCTTTAGTAAGTAGGCATAGCCGACTTTTTTTAGCAATGGCAGGAGCTTGTAGCTCAGCTTTACGTTTAAGCCCAAGTTTGTTGGATGATGCTACTGTAGAATGTATCAAAATGTTTAATCAATGTGCTACGTCTTTAGCTTGGGATGATGATGGAACCTTAATCGCTAGGGCAGGCGGTGGTCTTTCTTTACCAGATAAAGTTATTTTTGTAGGTGATGACCTTTTAAATTTCTTTCTCCTTCTTGGACACTATGTTGGTAAAAACACAAGAGCCAAATTTACCGGTGAATCCAATTTAAAACAAGCTGACCTTACTGCTGTTCGTTCCTTTTTACCTCAGCTTGGTGCAAGATTGAGCAATGTAATGCCAAATAGCTTTGGTTTCCCCATACGTTTGGAATGCTCTGGTATACTTCCTCAATCTATTGTTATTCCGGAAAATATCCCCGCAGACTGCGTGCTTGGCTTATTGCTTGCTGCACCATTTTGGGAGTTTCCCATAAGCTTTGACCTTAATAAACACCCACAGGCAACTGAAATTATTGACGAAGCTCTGTTTGTGCTTAATGCTTGCAAGGCTGAGTTTCAACGAAAGGAGCATGTCTTAAACATTGCTCCTTGTACAATTACTACTCCGGCTGAACCAAAGCTTGGTGTTGATTTACATTTGACCGCTTATATTTTGGCTTTACCCTTAGCTCTGGGTGGAAATGTACATCTTGATGGTCTATGGCCATCTTGCCCCCAAGCTAAACATCTTGAAGACTTATTTCAATTTTTCGGCTTAAATCTGATAAAACAAGACTCTTTTATTCAATCAAGTCATATTATTGAAATTGAACAAGAACAAGTTGAAAATAGTGAGAATATCAGCTCTGATATTAGTGATGAAACAGGCTCAGATACTTTTGAAGAACTAAGTTCCGAAGAACTTGAAATCTCAGAAGAAGTTGCCCCAGTACCTTTAGAAAACCTCACAGTACCAGCTTTTGATGTTTTAAATGATGTACGCTTTCAACCTCTTTTTGCAGCTTGTACCCTAATATTAGCTTTGCGCAATATTGGAAAAAAACATATAATCTTACCAAGAGAAGCAGATGTTCTGAGTATGGAGTCATTCTTTAACCATTTTGGTTTTGAATTAATTAATGATGGATTCACCCTTAGTGCAAGCACTGAACTTGGCGGAAATTTCAAGTATCAGTCTAATGAAGTTGCTTGGACAGCTTCAACACCGGCATGGGCTCTTGCCTTTGCACTTGTTTGTGGTTTAAAACCACATAATAAGCTTAGCAATCCCGGCATAATGACTGGCTTGTATCCTCAATTTTGGAATTTGTATAATGCTTTGCCATCTTTTAAATTTGAAAAGAAAGTTACGGAGCAAAAAAATGACAAACCTGTCCGACGACGAATTATTGCCGCAGACCAAGAAGGAACTCGAAGCGGAGATAGCCCAAATCGAGATAATGCTTGATGAAAATGACGCTGCTTTACGCACCTTATTGGCAGCAGAAGATCCTCAAAGTGGCGTATTTTATGCACAAGATATTCATAATTTGCGCCAAGAAAAAATGGTGCTTATAACTCGAAAAGAGTTGCGACACACTCGCATCCGACGGATTTTATACAATCAATCCCAAGAATAGAGTATGTCAACATAATGTAAATAAACATTGATTTATTGTTTTATTCTGGGGAAGCTTTTTGTCACAAAAAAGTTTCCCCCAATTGAAACTGACTTCTTTTATTACTGAAAAACCCTATTTTTAAGCTACTACGCAAAAGGTAAAAGAATACGAAAAGTAGTCCCAAACTTTTCATCTTGTCCCTTAACATTTTCATTTAAAACATCTTTATCATTACTATTATGCTGAGATGTTACAAATATTTCTCCCCCGTGAGCTTCAATAATCTTGTGCACAGTAGCAAGCCCAAGACCGGTTCCATGCCCTTTAGTGGTAAAATAAGGGTCGAAAATATGCGCTAAATGACTTTCCTCAATACCATAGCCTGTATCGCTAATGTCAACAGCTAAGAACTTTTGATTAAAAACAGTAGGGTTAATGCTCAAAATGCCACCATTTGGCATAGCATCAAGGGCATTTAGGCATATATTGAGCAAAGCCTGTCCAAAACGATCAGTATCAATTAAAACTTGTGCAAGTGTGCGCTTAGGACGACGCAAGGAAAACGTTACTTGTTTTTTTTCAGCATCTTGGCGTAATAGGTTAAGCGAATGCTCAAGCACAGGTAAAATATCCATTGGCACGGCATGAACATCTGTGGGACGTGAAAGTCCTATTAAATCAGTAATAACCCTGTTAAGCCGATCAACCTCACGAACCATAATAGTTGCTGCTTGTCTATCTTCACTGCCCTCAGCAAAGCGTTGCCCTAAATATGTTGCATATCCTTTAATGGAACTTAACGGATTACGAATTTCATGAGCCACACCTGCGGCTAAATTTCCAATGGCAGCAAGCTTATCTTTACGCAACATTTCTTCTTCCAAATCACGCACTTGACCTTCCGCAAGATTTTGTTTACGCCTAGATTCTCGAGCATGCAAAGCATAATATAAAGCTAATAATAAAGTTGCACCAACTAAAACTATGCCTGCGGCAAGGGAAAATAAGTAGATTCTATCTTGCTTTTGACTTATTTCAAATGGAGTTATATCAAGACCAAGAATAATTGAGGCTGGAGGAATTTGTTTTTTAGGTCGCAATGGTCTATCTTTTTTTCTCCTTTTTACATCTCTTTCACTTGGAGGACGAAACTCAAAACTCTTATCTAAAACGTTAGCCCTATTTTTACGAACTCGTGCTGGCATGAAATTTCTATAAATGACAAAGGTTTTTTTTCCATCAACTTCAGCTATGACCCAACGTAAAGTACTATTTTCCACAGCTTTTGAAATGGAATCTAAAAAATTTTCTTGTACTTCTTGACCATTTATTTCAAGCATACTGCCAATACGATAAATTTCATTATGAGCTAAAATTGTGCCATCATTAAGAGTAATAGATACAAAGCGTACATCAGCATTAACTAATTCCTGCAATGCAGCTTGTAATTGTAGTGGAGAGCGACGACGCATATTAATACGCACGCTTGCTTCTACGGCATGTATTAGTGCAGACCCCTTGCCTATTAATATGCGAGTCATGCTAGATTCATTTTGTCCCATAGAAAAAGTTAAAATAGACATAACAGCAAGAAAAAGCACACTGACAACACAAATTAACGGCCAAAGAATAGTAGATACTGTTTTTTTAAACGTCGATAATGTGGTTAGGTCATCTCGTACTTTGCTCATGCGTGTTCCTTATCAAAAAAAATAATTAATCAGAGTTTTCTATATATCTAAATTAAATTTTAAGAGCAAGATTTACACCAAAGTATAAAATGGAATGATTTTTGCTATAAAAATAATGTTCAATATTTTGTATTACGTATAATATTTATTGAACGCTCTACAAAGATATCATTGACTTAAGTAAAATATAACGCACTATTGGAGTATACTAATGACCCCTACTAAATATATGAGCATTTTTCTTTGCTTATTGATTTTAAGCATTCATTCCTTGGCACAAAGCGATAATATGGCTAAGGATATTAAGTGGAATGTCAACTTAAGCGCAAAGCAACAACAACAAGCTAATGAAATTGTTGCCAAAGCCAAACCAGAAATTGATGCCTTACGCACAAGCCTAAATGATAAAATGTCTAAATTAAAACATTTTCACTATGCTGATACTGATGACCACGAAAAACTTGTACAACTTGGTCAACAATTACAAGTGGAAAGAAAAGCCTTACGCTCTGCTTTAAAAAAACTGGACGATGAACTTATAAAAAAAGTTGGCGTAACACTAAAAGGTTATCGTGGTCGTGACTGTAACAATCTAACAAAACAATCTAAAATGAAGGATGCAAGTATTGTAAAACATTTTGTTCCTATACCGCACCATGCTAATTAGAAGAAGTGTTGCATAATTAATTTATCTATAAAAAGCCTTCATCAAAAACCGTTATTTCATAATTTTTGAAATAACGGTTTTTTTATTATCCAACCTGGATAAAAATTATCCACCTGCATAATTTTTATCTACCGCTAAAAGACCAGTGTATAATTTTTATGCAGATATGTTTAACGAGATTGTTTGTTTTAACAAACTGAAGACAGCTTAGAGTGAAAATTTCGCATATGAATGACTTTACTCTATCTAATCATTTAAAATAACAGATAAAATAACCTTAAAAGAGAATAAACAAGCACTATCAAATGTCCTAGCTAAGAACATAGTTTTTACATAAGCATTATCATAACATAGTTAATTACTAAAGATTATCCCAAAGCAATTTTTAAAATTACACCAAAAAATATTTTCTTTTGTTGTTTAAGATAAATTACTGTTATAACAAAACCTTAGCAACTATTCAGATAGAAAAGCAAGCTATTACTTTAAGAAATTTTTCGTTTGGCACTGAAGGATAATCTTTGGCACGTACTTTGCTTATTGTCAGTTTAGTTCCGATTGAAAAATTTCAAACTTAGCATCAAGGAGTTCAGTTATGAAGGTTAATAAAGTGAATATTGCGGCTTTGATTATAGCTTTTTTATTTGTAATTATTTTCACCAATATGTCCTCGGCACAATCCGATAAAGCAAATATCACAGATGAACAACGTAAAGAAGCTAGAGCTCTGCTTGATGCAGCAAAGATTACATTTTTAGATATAAAAGGACAGATTTTTGTCAAACAAAACGAACTAAAAGCTTTACATAATTCTTCTTTTCCAAGCGTGCAAGCAATAGGCGAAAAAGCAAATGAAATAGCCTTATTGAGAAAGAAAATGCATGAAGAAGGTGTAAAGTTAGGCTTAAACATCGACAAAGCCTTAGGCTTAGAACCCGGTACGCATGATTTTGGTTTAGATGTATTCCCTTGGCAAGGTAAAATGGGACGTGCAATGCCGCACTCTAAGAAACATAAAGGGTTTCATGATGCTCGTCATGGTGGTCGTAAAGACTGTGGCATGAAAAACATG
>CAYJDL010000105.1:0-3117 GCA_964368885.1 uncultured Desulfovibrionaceae bacterium
CTCAGTTAGAACTTATGAAGGTGGAATAAGTGAACTGCTTGGAGCCTTTAGAAAAATACATCACGCAAGAACACATAAACGACTTATAAAACCACCTAAAGTTGGAATAGGAGTTTGGAATTCTATTTATCGATAAAATATGCAGCTTAGCTTATTAGGATTGTGCAAAGTAAGCTCTGCGCCTTGTGCGTTGGCGGCAAAGAAAAAAAGCACTTGAGGTGTAAGGAAAAAAAATACCAATAGCAAATGACGTATATATATAATTTTTTTCATGGAAATGCCTTTGTTATTAGCTTTGACATAAAAATTTTCATTAAAAAATCTAATGAAAGTTTTTTTAAAAGCGGTTTGGGGAAAGCTTTTTTTCAAAAAAAGTTTTCCCCAAGAAGAAAAAAATCAATGTTTCCTTAACAATTTTTACAATGCACGGCGGCGTTGCCAAACATGGTCAAAAGCCAAAAGGGCAAAAGCACCTCCGGCAATTACATGTAATTTTGAAGAATTAACAAGAAGACTAGCCAAAGTTGCGCTAAAAGATACAGCTAGACAACGCTTAAGCAATTTTCTTTTATGAGCATTACTTATAATATTAAGGTTTAGGCAATTACTAAATTTATCAATAATGCTTGAAATATTTAAGCTTTGTTCTGGTAAATTATAAGCTATGTCCGCATTTTGACTATTTTCATTTAGCCACTCTTCGCCTTGAGCTAATAGACCATTAATTTGATCGTCGCTAAGCTGTTCTGAATCATATTCAATTAGCAAAGAACCGGTAAGAGTCTTGGTGCTTACTTGTTCAATGCCCGGAATAGTACGCAGAAAATCACTAATATCAGCACCTAATTCGGCATTTTTCAATAATGGATGGCGCATACGCATCCGCCCCGGAACAAATGATACAATATAATCTAACATAATTTTATCTCCAAGGTAGTTGATTAAAAATATACGCTTTAACTGTTCGTTGAAAAAGTCAGTATGGGCTTTTTTGCTTTTACTGCTGGCAAATGTGGGCGTGTAGAATTTAAGGTAACGCCTACTGTTGTAACATTGTGTAAGATCGCTGATAGATTTGGAGTAATTATATTTAACAAACTTAAGCCAAGAAAGATAGAGTTTAAGCTTAAATTGGCAACAAAATTACCTTTAATGCGACGCATGGCACCTTGACTTAATTTTCTGGCTATTAGCAATGAATGTAAATTACTTTCCAATAACACAACATCGGCAACTTCTTTTGCTAAATCGGTACCATCTCGCAAACTTACGCCTACTGATGCCATGGAAAGAGCCGGAGCATCGTTTACGCCATCGCCTACCATTATGACTTTTGCGCCTTCTTCTTGTAATGATTGCACAATATGAGCTTTATCTACGGGTAAAATGCCGGCATGAAATTCTGTAATACCTAAATGATCAGCCATGGTTTTAGCAGCACGTTTATCATCGCCCGTGAGCATAACAACACGCTTAACTCCACTTTCTTTAAGTTTGGCAATTACTTCTTTTGCTTCAGGTCGCACAGTATCACGAATAGCAATAAGTCCGGCTATAATACCACCGCTGGCAATGTATAGTAAGGAATAGCCCTTGGCAATGAGACGGTTTACATCGTTTTCAAGTGGACTTACGTCAATATTTTCATCTTCCTTAATGTAGTGACGGCTTCCAAGTAGTACACGCTTACCAAAAAGGCGACTGGCAATGCCGTGAGCAACAACATATTCCACCTCGCCATGCTCTTCTTCATGAGCTAAATTTTGTAGCTCTGCTTCTCGTACCACAGCACGAGCCACAGGATGCGGAAAATGCTCTTCCATGCAAGCAGCTAAGCGCAATATTTCCTGAGGGCTATTGTCACCACAGGCCACCACCTCGGCAACTTCTGGCTTAGCCTCTGTTAAAGTTCCTGTTTTATCAAAGACTACGGTGTCCGCTTCGGCTAAGGCTTCAAGGAAAACTCCACCCTTAATAAGTACGCCACGGCTTGCACCTTCTCGCATAGCGGCTAAAATGGCTAAGGGAGTTGCAAGGCGAAGAGCGCAAGAATAATCAACTAAAAGCACAGATGAAGCTCGCAATGGATTACGAGTAATTAAGTATACAAGACCTGCTAGTAGAAAAGTAAAAGGTACGGCAGCATCAGCCATGCGCATGGCTTGACCTTCGATATTTGCCTTTAACTCTTGTGAATCCGCAATAAAGTCAATAATTTTCTGCAATCGTGTTTCAGAGGCAAGGCTAGTTGGGCGCACAATAATACTGCCTTCCTCAACAACTGTACCGGCAAAAACAGAACAACCTTTATTACGTACAACGCCTTGCGGTTCTCCGGTCATGGAGGATTGATTTACAACAGCTTCTCCATCAACTACAATACCATCAACAACAATAATGGAACCTGTGCGCACAATAACTTCATGCTCAAGGGTTAATTCGCTAAAGGGAATTTGTACTTCTGTATCATTTGTACGCACCCAAACTTTGTCCACATCCAAGGCAAGGCTTTGAGCTAAGCTAGCACGAGAATTGTGTCTTGTCCATTCTTCCAAACCTTCCCCAATGCCAAGTAAAAAAATAAGCATTCCGGCAGTTCTAAAGTCCCGACGTATAAGGGAAATGGCTATAGCTGTAGCATCAAGCAAATCAACATTAATATTACCGCTAAAAAGTGAGCGCACGCCTTGAACAATATAGGGTAGGGCGGCTTTGAGGGTAAAAATCATGCGCATCCAAGGTGGCATAAGTGGCCGCAAGAAAAAATAGCGTACCGCTGAACCAAGAATTGGTAACACACCCATTTTGCTGGGAATAGCAACAACACGAGCTATTTTTAAAGCAATTTCATTGGATTTAGGCGGTGGAGTGGTATCTTTAACATTTAATATGCCTAAAGCACTATTGCGAGCCTTTGGACTGTTATACAAAAAAAGAACAGAGCCTGTACGAGGATTAATGCTGATTTCAGATAAGCCTTTAAGCTCACTAAGTTGCGTAAGTAGCTGTTTAGTAAAACGTTTGCTTAAGGGGGCAAGAAAGCGAACTCGTAGCCTGCCTACTACATTTTCTACTGTTTTTTGAATTTCATGTATTATGACGCTATGCATATTTTCC
>CAYJDL010000105.1:3127-4244 GCA_964368885.1 uncultured Desulfovibrionaceae bacterium
ATAATGTTGTGAATTTTGGCCTTGGACGTACTGGTCAGCAGCATTAATTGATGAGTGATAAATTAATGGCAAAAGTTCCGAAATTTTTCAAATTCAGAACTTTTGCACTTTAATGGTTAATTCATAAATTATTTTATGAGTTAAGCTCTAAGCTTCTGTAGTTTCCTTACGCTTCTCGGAAGTATTTTGAGCTTCAGCCACAAGGTCTTGAGCTGTTTCTTTTAAAGTTTCTACCTTGCTCATAACACAATCTTTCATGTCAATGCCACGGCTAAGTAGATTGGTTGTTGCTGTGCGTAAACCTTCATTATTATCTACGGTATGTTTAGCTAGAGCACCTAAAATAGCACCGCCAAGAAATACTAAACCAAATTTAAGAAAACCTTGCATATAATCTCCTTTGTTTTTGGCAATTTTATATTGCCGTTTCGCTTAAGAGTTAATATAAGTCACAGAAAAAAAATTGCAACACTTTTTTTAATAAAATAAAGGAGATATTGAAAGTTACCTTCATAAATCCAATATTTTTTTTAAAGATAAATTTTAGCTGTAAAATCTAATCTTAATGCATAAACAAATTAAATTAGGATTAAAATGTATTATTACAAGGTATTTGAAAATGCATTTTGAAAAAAGATTTCAACAGAAATTTATATAGTAATTTTGAAAAGCATTGTCAATTGCATAAGCATGGTAAAAAATAATTTAAAAAAATAATCAATCAGCATTTTTGGCCAAGTGCTATAATCGCCTATTGACTTTCTTCTAGTCAGTGGATATTTCTTGTAGGGTGGTCATGACAATATTTGCACATTTAGGCGATTATGGCTTTTGCTTTGTAAAAGAGCAATGTGTTGTAATAATAAACACTTGCTTGACATAACAAAATAATAATCCAAAGAGGCTCTTATGCTAAGCCAAATTCTTCTTTTTGATATTGGCAATACATCAATAAAAATAGGTCTTGCAAGCGAGCAGGGCTTGAGCGCATCATATATTTTACGTACTGATTTAGGTCAAACCTCTGACAGCCTTGGTCTTAGTCTTTTTTCCGCTTTACAACATGCCAATTGTCCTATAGAGAGTATAAAAGCTTGTGTTTGTTCGTCTGTAGTGC
>CAYJDL010000105.1:4254-8024 GCA_964368885.1 uncultured Desulfovibrionaceae bacterium
ATTAAGGATATTTCTATTCCTTTAAATAATTGTTACAGCAAGCCAAGTGAAGTAGGGGCAGACAGGTTAGTTTGTGCTTATGCAGCACGCCAACTTTTTCCAAATATCAGCTCATTAATTGTAGTTGATTTTGGTACAGCCACAACTTTTGATTGCATTGATGATGATAATTATCTTGGAGGCATTATTTTTCCGGGAGTGCATACTGCTCTTGCAGCACTAAGCTCTAAAGCAGCAAAATTACCAATGATTATCAAGTATGCAGCATGGAATTTTATTTGGCTTTGCCGCTATGGTTGAGGGACTTTCCTCACGTTTGGCAAAACAGCTAAAAGCACCTGTTTATATTTTGGGAACCGGAGGCTTTGCCAAGGATATTGCCAAAGTAAGTACATGTTTTCATGATATTATGCCAAATTTAATGTTGGATGGCTTGCGTAAATTGTATTATAATCGCTAACGCTGTCTATAAATTAAAAAACAATATATATGTTTTTTAGGTTAGGGTAATGAAAGTATCACAAAATTTTAAAAAATCAGGAGATGCCATGAGCACCATTGTATCCGTTCACGCCCGTGAAATATTAGATTCACGTGGTAATCCAACCGTTGAAGTAGAAGTAAACCTAGAATCTGGGCACGTTGGTCGTGCTGCTGTGCCTTCAGGTGCTTCTACCGGAACCCGTGAAGCCCTTGAAATGCGTGATGGTCAAAAAGATCGCTATCTTGGCAAAGGTGTAACCAATGCTGTTGGGCATGTTAACGGTGAAATTGCGGAACACATTATTGGACTTGATGCCTTACGCCAAGTGCATTTAGATACTACCCTTATCGACCTTGACGGCACTGATAATAAATCACGCCTTGGAGCTAATGCCATGCTTGGTGTTTCAATGGCTACTGCAAGGGCGGCTTCTACCTTCCTTGGTCTTCCTTTATATCAATATCTTGGTGGTATTAACGCAAAAGTATTGCCTGTTCCCATGATGAATATTATTAATGGTGGTGCGCATGCGCCCAATAATTTAGATATTCAAGAATTTATGATTATGCCAGTTGGCGCACTTACCTTCCGTGATGCCTTGCGCATGGGTACAGAAATTTTTCATACCCTAAAAACTCTCTTGGCTGCTGATGGTCATGTTACAAGTGTTGGTGATGAAGGTGGTTTTGCGCCTAATCTTAAGGACCATGACCAAGCCTTTAGCTATATTATGCGTGCCATTGAAGAAGCCGGATATAATCCCGGTAGTGAAGTTGCTTTGGCAATTGATGCCGCAGCTTCTGAGTTTTATAAGGATGGTAAGTACATTCTTGCTGGTGAAAATAAAACCTTGGGCAATGAAGAAATGGTTCATTGGCTAAGTGAATTTACCGAAAAATATCCGCTTATTTCCATTGAAGATGGTCTTGCCGAATCTGATTGGGACGGCTGGAGAATGTTAAGCTCTAATATTGGCGAAAATATTCAAATTGTTGGAGATGATATTTTTGTTACTAATCCTAATATCTTAGCTGAAGGTATTGCCGAAGGCGTCGGAAATTCCATTTTAGTTAAGCTTAATCAAATAGGCACTTTGACCGAAACCATGGATACCATTGAAATGGCAAAAGAAGCTGCTTATACAACAGTTATCTCACATCGTTCCGGCGAAACAGAAGATTCATTTATAGCCGACCTTGCTGTTGGTGTAAATGCAGGTCAAATTAAAACTGGCTCTTTGTGCCGTTCTGACCGTGTTGCTAAATACAACCAACTTCTACGCATTGAAGAAGATCTTGATGATAGTGCAACTTATTTTGGTCCGATGATGGCTGAATATTTTGCCTTAAACGACGAAGAATAAAACGCTTAAAGCTCCTGCGCAGTTACTGTGTGGGAGCTTTTAAAATAAGTGAGGAAATAGTATGCTTATCATTGATGGCAAAAGCACTGCGGCTACCTTGCGAGAAGAATTACAAAGTTTTGTTCAAAAGCAGGTTGAAGCGGGAAAAAGAGCACCTGGTCTTGCGGTAATCTTAGTAGGTGATGATGCTGCATCACAAGTATATGTGCGTAATAAGGAAAAAGCTTGCGCTCAAGTTGGTATTATTTCCTTTGCCCATCGCTTATCGTCAAGTACAAATCAAGAGGATTTATTAAACCTTATTGCAAAATTAAATGCCGATTCCACGGTTGATGGTATTTTACTGCAATTGCCTTTGCCCAAAGGGATTGATGCCGATACTTGCCTTTTGGCCATTGACCCAGCTAAGGATGTTGATGGTTTTCATCCTGAAAATGTTGGGCGTTTGTCATTAGGTTTACCCGGCTTTGTGTCATGTACGCCTGCCGGAATTATGGAATTGCTTAAACGCTATAATCTTTCACCTAGCGGAAAAAAAGCTGTCATTGTGGGCAGATCTAATATAGTAGGGCGTCCCCTTGCCTTATTGCTTACTCAAAATACTCCCTTTGCCAATGCCACTGTTACCATTTGTCATAGTCGCACTGCAAATATTGCCAAGGAATGTCTTGAAGCAGACTTTATCTTTTTAGCTCTTGGTAAGGCTAATTTCTTAACCCAAGATATGGTTAAGCCTGATGCTGTGATTATTGATGTTGGCATTAACCGTACTGAAAATGGGCTTGTTGGCGATGCTGACTATGCAAGTTTGACTAATAAGGTAAGTGCCATAACGCCTGTTCCGGGCGGAGTAGGCCCCATGACCATTGCTATGCTTTTAAAAAATACGGTGCAATCTTGGGAGAATAGTTGATAAAGAAACGCTGACTTATAATTTTTCTCTTGGGAAAAACTTTTTACCCACAGTCTGAGAATGACAAAAGTCTTTCCCAATTATAAGTAAGGCTAGCTTGAGACTTTTAATCATGGTTCAAAATCCTACTATTGTGTTCACTTGGCCTTGAGAATCGTTACCTTACGGTACGCTTTGGGAAAGGAAAACACTTTTTTTGGTGCTAGTAAAAGGGCTTCCCCAGCAAAAGAGACTCGCAAAAGAGACTCGCAAAAGAGACTTAAGGTCTAGCCGCTATTCATGCCATTATTCAGCAGGTGCTATAACACCATCTTCATGTATAAATACTATACTGGTATTAGTGCCATCTGTATAAGTATAAGACTCATATTTTATTCCATTGCCTAGGATTATATCGCCTTCATTGTTCCTTTGCAAACTACTGTCATCACCAACTTTAAGTGCATTAAAAATTTCTTGCCCAGATTGCGTGTCATCACTTTGTATTAAGACGTCCATATTTTTAATAGTACCATTGTTAAGCATTGCTGTCATGCCATCTAATTGATTTTCAGTAAACAAAAGTCCATCTATATCTTTAATTTCCGCAGCATTTTTTAAAAGTTCGTTCATATCATCACCATGTCCATCAACAAGGATATCCTTAATGTCAAGTTTAAAAAGGTCACTGCCAAGGCCACCCTTAAGAATATCAACACCATTTCCGCCATCTAAAAAGTCATCGCCTTTGCCGCCATCTAGGATATCTTGACCATTACCGCCAAAGAGTATGTCATCACCATCAAGACCCAAGAGTAAGTCATTACCATCGTGACCCTTAATTATATCTTCACCATCTGTACCATTAATAATGTCATTACCCTTAAGGGCAGAGGTTACTTCAGATTTATCAGGGGAAGTATCAAACGTATATATAGATTGTGCATCCGGTGCTATTTCAAATGCATCGCCTTGATGCTGAACAATTATGCCACTCCTTACTGTGCTCCCTGCTTGGCCATAGTCGGCAA
>CAYJDL010000106.1:0-8001 GCA_964368885.1 uncultured Desulfovibrionaceae bacterium
TTTTAAAGGCATGGATTGCTTCGTCATGTCGCTATGAGTCCTATTTTTAACAGAGTTTACGCCGCGACATCTCCTCGCAATGACCTAGGGTGACACGCAAAGTCATTGCGAGAAAAAACGCTCCGATATTTGCGTTAAATGGTGAAATGAAAAGCGTTTTTTCGTGGCAATCCATCTGAAAATCGACGTTTAAAACCAGAACTTTCTTAAATTAGATTTCCGTATTGAGCTAAGGCAATATCCACAAATAATTAACCATTACTCTACTAATTTATCAACAATATTAGCAAAATCTTGTGGACTTAAATTTTCCGGTCGGTATTGTTCGTCAATATCAAGTATTTTAAGGATAGGAAGCAAATGCAAAAGATTATTATTGCGAAAAATAGATTTCAATTGCTTACGCCTACTTTGAAAACATATTTTTATGAGCTTTGATAATTCCTCGGGATGTTTAGCTTTTTCATCAGCAGAAAGAGGAATAAAGCTAAGGACGGCAGAATCAACTTTAGGCGGCGGTCTAAAAGATTTTGGGGCAACAGTAAATCCCCACTGAGGTCGCACAAAGCTTTGAATCCAAACGGAAAGAGCACCATAGTCCTTATTACCAGGCTTAGCAACAAGGCGTAAACCTACTTCTTTTTGCATCATAAAGACTGCCTTTATGAGCCCTGAGCATTTGGAAAATATATCCCACATTAAAGGCGATGCAACATTATAAGGTAGGTTTGAAATTATTTTCCATGGATTTTCAGAGCTTACTTTATGCCACGGCATATGCAAAGCATCAATTAAAACAGTTTGAGTAAAATCATTATTATTGATTCTAGCCTGCAACTTTTTTGCCCAAAAAGTATCTTTTTCAATAAAAACAAGTTGCTTTAGTTTTTCTTGCATAAGATAATCGCTTAAAGCTCCGGCTCCCGGACCAATTTCCATAACTTGGTCATCTGGCATAATTCCAAGTAATTGCACAATTTTATGGGAAATATTTTTATCATGCAAAAAATGCTGCCCTAGGCTTTTTTTTAATCTTGGTGTTGTCATTATACAGTATCAAAAGTTGAAAATTGCAAAATAAGTCCGGCTCGTCCTTGCGTAACAGAACGAAGAGAAGTTGAAAAACCAAAAAGCTTTGAAAGAGGCGCAAGACCTTGAATAACTTTAATGCCGCCCTTTTCGCTGCCCTTATGGCTAAGATTTTCCACACGACCGGAGCAAGTATTAAATAAATTCATTGCCGCACGAAGATGGGCTTCCGGAACATTAATTTCAACTTGCATAATAGGTTCAAGTAACATGGGATTAGCATTACTAAGTGCTTCACGCAAGGCAATTCCGGCGGCTATATGATAACCCTGAGGTGAAGAAAGTCCTTCCTGTTTTTCTAACTTTTCAATTGTCACTCCCACATCTTGCATTGGATAACCAAGGATGGGACCACTTTGCAAAGCATCTTCAAGTCCTTGCTTGCACGCATTAAGCCATGCTAAGGAAAAACCAAATTTCGCAGCTTCTTTAGGATTACTTAGAATGTTTTCAGGGAAAAACTCTCCAAAATTGACAATATTGCCAACACCTCTTGTTAAAGGCTGCAAGCGTATTTGCACCTTACCATAATGATGTTCTTTGCCAAGTTCCTTATCAAATTCACCTTCTGCCTCAACCTCTCGACTAATGCTTTCACGACAAACTACTTGCGGTTGACCAACTCTTGGAGCAATGGAATATTCACGCTTCATTCTTTCTAAAATTACATCTAAATGCAATTCACCCATTCCGGAAAGTATTCTATGTCCTGTTGCTTCATCAATGCGAGCAATAAGGGTTGGGTCTTCTGTGGTATAGCGCAAAAGCGCATCATCAAGAATACTGCTTTCATTGGCATTATGCGGTTCAATGGCAAGAGTAATGACGGGCTCATAAAATTCAATACTTTCCAAGACATACGGATAATCCTTAGCGGTATAGGTAGCACCTGTATAAGCACTACGCAAACCAATGACAGCAACAATATCTCCGGCACAAGCCATGCTTAATTGCTCTTTATGGTCGGCATGCAAACGATAAATCCTCTGCACCCTATCTTGCGTTTTTTCATGAACATTATAATAATTTTCTCCATCTTTTAACGTACCAGAATAAATACGCATAAAAGACATTTTGCGCCCTTCTTCCATCAATATTTTAAAAACTAAGGCACATAGAGGTTCATCTTCTTTTGCATTTATGTAATGTTCTTGACCATTAGCATCAAATGCCAAAGCAGGAGAAACATGCTGAGGAGATGGCAATAAATTACAAATGCCATCAAGAACTTCCTGTATTCCGGCGTTGCGTAAAGCTGAACCACAAAAAACAGGTGTAATACTGCGTTTTAAAGTAGCTTTTTGAATTGTAGCTATTATTTCTTGAGCGGAAAACTTTTTTTCATTTAAATAGCCTTCTAAAAAATCATCGTCTACTTCAGTTAATTGTTCCAAAAGCTTTTCACGCCATGGCGCAATGAGGGCTTGTTCATCCGCACTCAAAGCCTGTTTATGGACAGTAAAACCTTGGTCCTCAGGGTCATAATCAAGGCGCACTTCTTGTACAATATCAATAATTGCTGTAAAATCTTCACCTTGCCCTATGGGCATTGTTAAAAGTAATGTATTGGCATTTAACTGCTCTTGTATGCTTTTAAGCACTGTTTCAAAGTCAGCACCTATTCTGTCTACTTTATTAATAAAAGCAATTTTCGGGACAGAAAAATTTTCTGATTGTTGCCACACTGTTTCTGATTGAGGTTCAACACCTCCAACAGCACAAAATACCCCTATTGCTCCATCAAGGACACGCAAAGAGCGTTGCACTTCAATTGTGAAGTCAACATGACCTGGAGTATCAATAATATTAATAGTATGATTATTCCAATTGCAAGTTGTACAGGCTGAAGCAATGGTAATACCTCTTTCTTGCTCCTCGGGTAAATAATCCATAGTAGCGGTACCGTCATGAACCTCACCCATTCGATGTATCTTATTTGTATAATAAAGAATACGTTCTGTGAGGGTGGTTTTTCCGGCATCAATATGGGCAATAATACCAATATTACGAATATTTTGCATCTGCATATTTTTTTGCCCCATAATAACCTCGCTAAATATCATTGTTATGGAAAAATTGATTTTTTAATTTTGCTACTTCTTTTATGTCTGTAAGCATCCAAATAGCTCCCTAATAAAAAATCCTGTGCTAAGTACATCTTCATAAACATTTGATAAATATAATTTTTATATATTTATGAAGTATACTCTTTCGCTTATGATGTGCAAGTTAAGCAAAGGATGAGCATATGGGGTGGACGGTTATGTTCACACTTGGCGAGGTGATAGTTACCAGCATGCGCTTAGAAAGGCCAAGGTTTATGTTTTTCCCAAAAACACCTTATTTTGCAGGAATAACGCCGTCATCAGTATTAAAATACAGTTGTCCACATGCAATGCAAGTAAAATTTTCTAATTTTTCACCACATTGACAAACATAGCCATGCACACGGGCAGGATTTCCATAAACAAGAGCATAAGCCGGAATATCCCTTGTAACCACCGCTCCGGCACCGATAAAAGCATATTCACCAATGGTCACACCACAAACAATGGTGCAGTTAGCTCCAAGGCTAGCACCTTTGCACACTAAAGTTGTGCGTGCTTCATCCATACGTTTAATGTGCGCTCGAGGGTTGTAAACATTGGTAAAAACCATGCTTGGCCCACAAAATACATTATCTTCCAAAGTCACATAAGGATAGACACTAACATTATTTTGTATTTTGCAACCATTACCAATACTTACATTGGGTCCAGCCATAACATTTTGACCAATATTACAATTTTTCCCAATATTTGTATTGGCGAGAATATGCGTAAAGTGCCAAATATTTGTGCCTGCGCCTATATTGACATTTTCATCAACATATGAAGACTCGTGCACAAAAAAATCTTTTTTATCACTCATATCGTTTATTTATGCCCAAGACGACATTTTTCTGGAGTAAAGTATAATTTAACTTCTTTACCAGTTTCTATAGATTCATAAATTGCAAGAATAAGCTCAAGACTGCGCCTACCTACAAGTCCGTCTACTAATTGATGAGTACCTTTTTCAATGCAACTAACTACATGATCATAATAAGTTTTGTGACCAAAACCATAAACATCAGGCGGATTTACAGAAAACTTATCCATAATGTCTTCGTCTTCCGGTTGCTGGTCTTCAAATTGCCACGTTTCCATTTTATTAACAGCAAAACCACCAATAACTACACTACCCTTTTCACCCAAGATGGACAAAGACCCTTCTGTATCCTTGGGTCGCATGGCAGTTGTTGCTTCAATAATGCCAAGGGCACCACTTTTAAATTTAAGTAAAACAACGGCTGTATCTTCAGCTTCAATATCAACCAACATAGTAGCACTTTTGGCAAAAACACTTTCTACATCACCAAGCATCCATTCAAGTAAATCAACATGATGACTAGCTTGATTTGTTAAAACACCACCGTCCATTGCCCAAGTTCCACGCCAATCATCTTGATCATAATAAGCTTGCCTTCTGCACCAGCGAACCCGAACTGTACCCATAACCAATTTTCCAAAGCGACCTGCTTCCAAAGCTTCTCGTACTTTTTGCACAGGCACATTAAATCTATTTTGTTTTATTACAAAAAGACGTACTCTTGCTGCATCGCAAGCATGTATCATGGCATCAGCGTCAGTTAATGAAAGAGCCATAGGTTTTTCAACAATAATATGTTTACCATATTTTGCAAGTTCTACAGTATGCTCAGCGTGTTTGCCACTTTCCGTTAAAATGCTAATAGCTTGGACTTTATCGTCCATAACACGCATCATTTCATGCATATCAACAAAATATGGGACATTCCACTGTTCTCCGGTTTGTCTTGCACGATCTTCATTAATGTCGCAAACACAAGCAAGACCTGCTCCTTCAATTTTGCCACCGGCTAAAAGTTCACAATGACGTTTAGACACTCGACCACAACCGACAATAGCTATTTGAATCATAATATTATCCTAAACAAGCTTCTAGAAGGTTTTTCAAAATATAATCTTGTATTTCTTCAGTTAAATATGGATGCATGGGAAGCGAAAGTACATGTGGAATAATTGCTTCTGTATTTGGGAAACTCTCTGCTATATCTTTATATCCAAGATAGGAAAAACATTTTTGAGAATACATGCCTAGAGGATAGTTGATAGCACTAGGTATTTGTTTTGCCTTAAGTTTTTGCATAACTTCAGCACGGTCAACATTTTTAGGTAAGATTACAGTATATTGCGCCCAGTTACTTTGTCCACCATCAGTTATTTTTTGTGTAATTATAGCGTTTTGTGCATGTTTTTTTAAATAGTCAGTATAGTATTGACCAACTTTATAGCGAGAAATTACTTCCTGTGCAAAAATTTCCATTTTAGCTAGCAAAATTGCTGCATGCATGGTATCTATACGACCATTATAACCAAGCCGTATATTGTCATTTTTATTTTTAGCATCAATGCGCCCATGATAACGAAGGGAGTCTACAATATGGGCAAGTTCAGGATCGTTGGTAAAAACTGCACCGCCGTCACCATAACAACCAAGAGGCTTTGCAGGAAAAAAACTTGTAGTTGCTACATGACAGCCACAATTGCAAAGCTTTTCATCTTTATATGTACTGCCAAAACCTTGAGCACCATCTTCTAAAACATAAAGATTATATTTTTTTGCAATACTTAAAATATTTCCATAATCGGCTGGATTTCCAAATAAATCAACAGCTACAATAGCCTTAGCTTTAAGCTTAACACTTTTGCAAATGCTAGGCAAAGGATGCCTGCTAAAATCATTATTTTGCACAGCAAAAATGGCATCTTCAAGTTTTGTGCTATCTATATTCCATGTTTCTCGGTCAATATCGACAAATATCGGAACTGCACCTGTTTTTGCAATAACCTCTGCCGTAGCAATAAATGAAAGAGGAGTTGTAAAAATAGCATCCTCATTTCCGATATTCCAAGCACTTAGAACTAGTTCAAGAGCATTGGTGCCTGAGGCACAACCAATACAATGCTTTGCGCCAGTAAAAGACGATAGCTGAGTTTCAAGCTCTTTAACCTCTGGTCCCATTATGTATTGACCATGTTCTAAAACCTTAGCAATGCGTGAATCCACATTTTCTTTTATTAAGGCTTGTTGCACTTTTAAATCAATAAATTGCATACCTTACAATCTCCACAATTTAAATCCGGCTGTATTCATGCTTGTTCTATCCCAAAAACTTTTAATATCAAGAAGCGTTACAGGATTAGAGCCAAACATCTTGTTTATCTGTTCAGGATTAATGCTCTTAAATTCACTATGTGGTACAGCAAGCATTAAAGCGTCAAGCATTATTAATTCGTTAAGTTCAACTAATGCAAAATCATATTCTTGTTGTACCTCAGCTGCATCTGCTACTGGATCGTAAACAAGTGGGGTAACCCCAAAAGCTTTGAGTTCGTTTACCACGTCCATAATACGTGTATTACGAATGTCTGGAACATTTTCCTTAAAAGTAAAACCTAAAATACCTACACGAGCACCCTTAACATTACGACCAGACTCAATAAGTTTCTTAACGCAAGTACTTGCAATATATTCACCCATACCTGTATTTATGCGCCTGCCAGCTAAAATAATTTCTGGGTGATATCCAAGCTCTTGCGCCTTATAGGTAAGGTAGTAGGGGTCAACGCCAATGCAATGTCCACCCACCAACCCCGGACGAAACGGTAGAAAGTTCCACTTTGTACCAGAAGCTTCTAAAACGTCTAAGGTGTCAATGCCCATCTTGTTAAATATTAGCGCAAGCTCATTCATTAGTGCAATATTAATATCACGTTGTGTATTTTCAATAACTTTGCACGCTTCAGCAACTTTTATTGTGGGGGCTTTGTGAATACCGGCAGTAACTATAGCCCCATACAGATTGACTAAAATATCTGAGGTTTTTTCATCAGAGCCAGCCACAACTTTACAAATAGTTTCAAGACGATTAACCTTATCTCCCGGATTAATACGCTCCGGAGAATAGCCAACAGTAAAATCTTTACCAAATTGCAACCCTGACTCTTTTTCAAGCACAGGCACACATTCATCTTCTGTAACACCTGGATAGACTGTTGACTCATAACAAACGATACAACCCTTAGACATGTTTTGCCCAACTGTACGACTTGCTCCAAGTACCGGACTTAAATCGGGAGTACAATAACTATCAACTGGAGTTGGCACAGCCACTATAATAACCTTGGCTTCTTTCAGATATTTAGCATTAGCAGTAAATGTAGCTGTACTCTTTTTAAGTTCATCATCTTCCACTTCTAAGGTATTATCATGCCCCTTATTGAGCATAGCAATCCGATCTTTATTTATATCAAAACCAATAACATCAAACTTTTTCGCAAGACCTACTGCTAGAGGTAAACCCACATAGCCAAGACCTACTACTGCCACTTTAGTTTGTTTGTTTTCAAGCATTTTAAAGTCTAGCATAACAATCAATATTCCTTCTAATTCTTCTAAGCATATCTTCATAAATATTAGATAAATAAAATCTTTAAATCATAAGAATAACAATTAGTTTTTATACATTTATGAAATATGTTCTTCTGCTTATAGTTGGCAACATGAACTATGTTTTTTAATTAATGCAGTTTTACTAAAAAACAGATAAGATTTCAGCTTATCTTTCAAGTTCTTTCCAAACAGCATCAAGCACCATAATTAAAATATACGCTTAGTTTAATATAAATCTTTTTGTTATCCATAAGTGAAATGTATCATAACAGTAGTATCTGTGGCAAGTGACATCATTCAACTATTCAAGCAAAAAAAGGGCAACCATGAAGCTTTAAGTGTATAATTTTTCTAGAATTCAAGCAAGGTTTATTTTGTAGATTTTTTACTTGCCAA
>CAYJDL010000107.1:0-7973 GCA_964368885.1 uncultured Desulfovibrionaceae bacterium
TAGCGTTTTTTCGTGGCAATCCATTTTGAAAACTACGTTAAAACAGCAAAACCTTACCAAATAAAATTAACAAATGCCTAAAATGCATTTCTCAAAATATTATTTGCTGACTAAAGGCAATAGCCACATTTAAAAAAATCCGGTTGGAAAAGTTTTTTGAAACAGACTTTTTCAACCGGATGTAAGTTACTACAAGCCTAAATTAATAAAAGTTTGCTTTGGTACTTCAAAAATGACATTTTCAAAGCCATCATAAAAAGACAGGTTTGCAAAATATAATCCATTTGAAATCTGAAATGACATTTCTAATTCCTCTCCGTTTTCCGATTTTCCTTTAAGCATAGTATCAAAAGTTTTTACTTTTTCATGATTGAAATTATTTGTAAATCTCCAAGCGTCAGTTAATAACAACTTTGGTAAATTGTTCCTTTCTTGCTCTGTAAATGCCATTGTTTTCTTGCCTGTTGCATTTTTATTTAAGAGAGAAGAAAAGGACGAAATCACAGTGTTAAGATTTGATGTTTTGTTCTTGAAAGCTTGATTAGCAATATTTTGGGCTACTTCGTCAGCTTTTCCAAGATTTTTCGTGGTTATTACAAAACAAAAATTAGTTTCAGCGGATTTCATAAGAACAACATTTTCACCTGTACCTGTGGTACCAATTATCAGATCTGTATTATTATTGTCGCTTAACTTTACAATAGAGTAAAGATGTGAACCCATTGCATTGGGGTCTTCAGGTAATATTTTATCAGATAATAAAGCGGTTTTAATGGCATTTTTCTCATTTTCCGTTAAAATCACTTCAATTTCTGCATAAGCTAATTTTTGCATACGAGCAATGGCCATAGAAACCCTTGTAATTTCAGAACTTGTCGCTTCAGTTCTATCAACTTCACCCCACGGAACATTAAAAAATGCACATAAAAAAACTACACTAAAAAATGCGCAAACAATAGCTTTTCTGACTATCATAATTGATAAAGTCTCCCCTTTCATAAACATAACCTCCATTTGTTAAAAAAGTCTTTTCCAATTAATATAAATTCTTCTTATAACTTTGAGCTTGTTTAAGCACCTTTTCGAAATTATTCCCGATACAGCAAGTAGTATACTGCTGACAAAAAGAATAATATCGAGGCGTTTTTCGCTATTGTCAATGATTGTTCACTTTAGTAGGATTTACTCGGACAGGCAACTACAATAAATTCAGCTTCAAAGTTTAGCAGGATTTACTCGGACAGGCAACTACAATTGTCACATTAAAAAAAATCCCCCTGCATAAGCAAGGGGATTAATTTATTTATATGATTTTATGCTAAGCTACGCAATAGAACCTGTTTGAATAAGAAGAGTTACTTGGTCTTCACCTGAGCCCCTAGTGTATTCTTGATAGTCTTGTCCGTTGTAAGTTTTTGAAGTTTTATCAGATGTCCAACCCTCAAGTTCAATAGTTTCAATTTTACCATCTCCATCCTTATCAAGACCAAGCTCATTAAGAACTTCAGCTACGCTTTCACCCTTCACATCTCCGGCAATGGCGATTTCAATGTTTGTGATGGCACCAGCTGTTAAACCATCTTTGACAGCTTGTAAGTTATCAACGCCTGTTAGTAAGATGTCTATGTCGTTTGTTGAGCCATCTGAATTACCATCGCCGCCATTAACAGTAAGTACATCTTCAAATGTTATACCTGATGCGGTGAGCTTAATAAGGTCGTTATCTTTTCCGCCATTAATTATATTTGTGCCACCGCCTGAAGCCTCAAATTGACCACTAATGAAGATAAAATCGTCATCTTCTCCGCCAGAAATTTTGTTGGTTCCATTGCTAGTCGCTCTAAAGTCACCTACAATTCGAAGATCATCATCCCCATCTTCTAGGAATATATTATTCTGACTATTATTACCATCTGCAGACATTGCATAGTTATCAGCCGTAATACTTACCTTATCATTATCTGCACCAGTATTTATTTCATTTTTTCCATTATTTACTGCGTTCATTGCTATCTTGCCAGCATCAAGAGTTACACTATCAGCATCATCGCCAGTATTAATGATATTTTTTCCACTGCCGCCTGCATGCATTGTATGGTTACCGGCAGCAAGCGTTACGGTATCGTCATCACCACCAGTATTTATAGTACTAACTGAATTTTTAACTTGTGATATCATTGCATTAACCTTGGCATCAACAATTACGGTATCATCATCTTGACCAGTGTTAATAGTGCTATTTTTATTTTCTTTACTTGAATGTATGCCGGCACTTTCACTTACAATCTTTAGGAAATCATCACCTGCATCTGTATTGAGCTTGGTGTTGGTAACGACATCACTTGAATAATAAATGTCATCGCCAGTTGTGCCATCTTTATTAAGATTCTTTATTATCTTTGTATTTCCAATAGAAATATTGTCTGTTACAATTTCAATAGAGGCAGAATCTCTACTTGTATCACCATTACCGTCGGTAATAACATCTGTGCGGGTAAGTAAGATTTTTGCATCATTACTAAGAATTCCCCCATTTGTAGATTTATACTCCGTAACAATGATTTGCCCATTTTCATCAACAGAAAATTTGAAGTAAACTTTACCATCGTTTGTACGACCAACAATGGATCCATCCTCTTCATATAGATAAATATCTGCTTGCTCATCATCTTTGCCAACAGTAATTCCTGACCCCAGCTGGTCTGTAGCATCACCAGCAAAGCTAAGAGCGTAAGATGTTACTAAGCTATTATTAGTAGCAGCACCATCATTACCATAATCATGATCTGTGTTAAAAGCATCAGTAAAGTCATAATTACGTACTACTAGAGCATCGTCACTATAAATATCAATTAATTTTCCCGAGCTATCAAGAGATTTATAATAGGTTTCCAAGGTATCAAGAATATTGTTGTCAAACTCATATTTTGCTTGTAATTTATTATAGATGTCTAATATTTGCTTAAGCTCGTTATCAGTAGCACCCGAGTATGTACTTTTTAAGAAAGATTCAAAGTTATCAAAATCTTTATTGTCAAGATAAGATTTTAGATCATCAACAAAATTATCTTCATTATAGTAAATAGGCGGTTTGGGACGATCAGATCCGACTGAAGTATCGCTACTCTCAAATTCAAGTTTATCAAACAATTCACTAAAAGAAAAAACATCAGCTACAGGAAGGTCGTTAAAGTCGCTGGCAGGCTGATCAACACCTTCTCCACCATCTCCACCATCACCCGGTGCATCAGCAGGATTTATGTCAATCACTTGAGGGGGGTCAACCGGAATAACACGTTGAGTATTTAATCCGCCAAGACCGTCACCTGTTCCGCCTAAAAGACTTGGATCAATTGGGTCAGTTCCTGGGTGGTCACTTAATGGTGATTGTTCATTACCGGACGCTGGCATTAAGTCGTCATTTCCTGTGAAAAAAGCTTCGGCAGTCAATTCAATAGGACTGTCAGGTGTGTCGCCCGGAATAAAGAAAGTGGGTAGGTTATCTTTATCATATACTTCATAAAAACCTGTAATAGTAATTGTAGAAATGACATTGCCGTCTGCATCTTTGAAGGTGAAGATTAAATCTTTTTCATCTCCACTCTTGGTCATAGTAGCATCGCCGGTTACAAAGCCTAAAACAATATCAGTATCGGCATCGGCAGTATATGCAGTATTACCACTTTCAGGTTGTAATAATGTAATTTTTTTTCTTTCTTCAGTTGGTTGATTTTCTGGTTTTTGATTTTCATTGGCATTAGACATGATTGTCTCCTTAGCTTAAACATTATTAAAAAAATAGAATTTAAATAAAACAAAATACATCAAAATTTGACGCAAAAAATAACATAGAAATCCTATGTAATCAAAATTAGGGATATTATAGCACTTGGTTGGTAGCTGTCCAAGTGACTAGGTAGATGAACTACCCAAGGCTGATAAGCCCACAAGTGTTTAATTTAAAGATACACTTGTCTAATAAAGGGAGCAATTGGGGAAAATTGTCCACACGCAATTATTGCGTAAAGATGTAATAATTAGTATTTACTAAAATGTCAATATTTTTTTTTAAAAATTTACAATGTGGCCACGTGATTTCGATTTCAAAAGTAAAGTAGTATAATGTAGTTTTAAAGACATGGATGCGTTGCTGTCGATTTGCGTAAGACTCAAAGCCTTTTTTCTCGCAATGACTTACGATGACACGCAAAGTCACTGCGAGAAAATGTATCCGTTGTAAACTCTGTTAAAAATAGAACTCATAGCAATATGACGAAGCAATCCACGCCTTTAAATGCCGTGCTACATATCTTTCTTTATCATTTCAATAATTTCTTTTGCTTGTTCCCTTTGTTCGTTGGTCAACTTTTTAGCTGCACTTTCCATAGCTTCCTTGGAGTTTTCAGCGTCTAAAGTGTTGGCGACAAAATAGAGAGCATAAGCTAAAACAAAATTAACATCTGTGCCTTCACCATTTTCAGCCATAGTACCCAAGTTGTACAGCGCATCCCCATCACCTTGCTTAGCAGCTTTTTCATACCATTCAGCTGCTTTATCAAAATCTTGAGGTACGCCTTTACCTTTGTGATATAAAAGACCTAGCTTGTATTGTGCTATAGCAACATCTTGGTTGGCAACTTTTTCATACAATTGTGCAGCTTTAGCATGATCTGTGGGTACGCCATGACCATTATCATACATGTAAGCTAAGTTGTAATAAGCTTCAAAAGAATCTTGCTCGGCAGCTTTTTCATATAATTCCTTTGCTTTAGCGTAATTTAGAGGTACGCCATAACCAAAGCTATACATATAACCAAGCATATTTTGTGCATTAGCATCACCTTGGTTAGCAGCTTTTTGAAATAATTCAACCGCTTTATCGTAATTTTGAGGGACTCCATTACCATCTTTATACAGAACACCTAAGCCGTGTTGTGCGCTAGCATTACCTTGGTTAGCTGCTTTTTGATATAACTCTGCTGCTTTAGTGTAATTTTGAGGTACGCCCTCTCCGTTATCGTACATATATCCAAGGCTATATTGTGCATCAGCATCACCTTGGTTAGCAGCTTTTTGAAATAATTCAGCAGCTTTTGTGTAACTTTGAGGTGTGCCCAATCCATCGTAATACAGAACACCTAAGTTGTATTGTGCATCAGCATCACCTTGGTTAGCAGCTTTTTGATATAACTCTGCTGCTTTAGTGTAATTTTGAGGGACTCCATCACCATCTTGATACAGAACACCTAAGTTGTATTGTGCCTGAGAATTACCATTATTAGCAGCCTTTTCATACCATTGTATTGCTTTATTATAATCTTGAGGAAGCCCATCACCTGTATCATACATATAACCTATATTGTATTGTGCATCAGTATCACCTTGTTGAGCTTGCCGAAATAGTTTTTTGTATTTTGCCTCAGGTGCATTTTGTGAAGCATGCCCGACTTCTATTGTATAAGATCCAAAGCCAATAGTTAGAATAAATAAAAACAACAATGCTAAAAAACTTTTGTGATAAATATTTTGATGTTTCATTATAAACTCCATATTTGCTAATGTTTTATTATTTGGAAATTTTATTCAGAAAACCCGTTCTGTATTTTTTCAGCTAAGTCTTTTGCTTGCGTAATCTGTTCAGTTGTTATGCTTTTAGCTATATTTTCCATAGCTTGAGTGGAATCTTCGACTTCTAAAGTATTAGCAACAAAATAGAGAGCATAAGCTTTGACAAGGTCCTGAGTTACACCTTCACCATTTTCGTACATAATACCTAAGTTGAATAGTGCCGCACCGTTACCTTGATTAGCAGCTTTTTCATATAACTCTACTGCTTTAGCGTCATCTAGAGCTACGCCTTTGCCTTCGTCATACATTAAAGCTAGGTTAAATTGTGCCATATCAAATCCTTGATTGGCGGCTTTTTCATACCACTCAACTGCCTTAGCAAAATCTTTAGGCACGCCTGAACCGTCTTCATACATAGAGCCAAGATTATTTTGCGCATGAGTAAAATCTTGATTGGCAGCTTTTTCATACCACTCAATAGCTTTAGCATAATCTTGCGGCACGCCCTTGCCTTCTTCATACATAACGCCTAGGTTGAATTGTGCACTAGCAAGATCTTGTTTAGCTGCTTTTTCATATAATTCAACTGCTTTAGCATAATCTTGAGGTACGCCCATACCATGTTCATACATAACGCCAAGATTGCTTTGTGCGTCATCAAGACCTTGGCTAGCTGCTTTTTCATAAAGCTCAACTGCTTTAGTATAGTCTTGGGGTACGCTTATACCGAATCTATACATAGTTGCAAGGTTACTTTGTGCAAAAGCATGATTTTGTCTGGCAGCTTTTTCATACAATGCAAACGCTTTAGCAGCATCTTGAGCTACGACTTGTCCATATTCATAATACATAGCTAAGCTAAATTGTGAATTTGCAAGACCTTGATTAGCTGCTTTTTCAAACCATTGCATTGCTTTAGCATAGTCTTGAGGTACGCCTAAGCCGTTTTCGTACATTACGGCAAGATTGTGTTGTGCTAAAGCAGCACCTTGCTTAGCCGCTTGTTCATACAATGCAAATGCTTTAGCATAATCTTGAGGTACGCCTAAGCCCTTTTCGTACATAACAGCAAGATTGTTTTGTGCTAAGATAAAACCTTGCTTAGCCGCTTTTTCATACAATTGAAGTGCTTTAGCATAATCTTGAGATACGTATCGTCCATTATCATACATAACAGCTAAATTGTATTGTGCATCAGCAAGACCTTGTTTAACAGCTTTTACATACAATTCAAATGCCTTAGCATGGTCTTGGGGTACGCCATGTCCGTGGGTATACATGGCACCTAGGTTATTTTGTGCCAGAGCATAATTTTGTTTTGCAGCTTGTTCATATAATTCAAATGCTTTAGCAAGATCTTGAGGCACGCCGTTTCCTTCTTGATACAAACGAGCTAAGCTATACTGTGAGTTAACAAGACCTTGCTTAGCTGCTTTTTCATACCATTGCGAAGCTTTAACATAATCTTGGGGTACGCCTTCACCAGTGTGATACATAAAACCTAGGTTATGCTGCGAGCCGGCATGACCTTGCTTAGCTGATTTTTCATACCATTGTGCAGCTTTAGTATAGTCTTGAGCAAGTCCCTTACCTGAATCATACATACAGGCTATATCGTATTGTGCTTCAGCATTACCTTGGTTAGCTTTGTCAAATAATTCTTTATGTTTAGCTTCAGGGGAACTATCTGAAGCATGCCCAATACCTGAAAAAGATCCAATGCTAATAGTTAAAATAAATAAAAACAATAATGCTAAAAAATTTTTGTGATACATCCCCAGATGCTTCGTGCAATGTTTCATAATAATAAACTCCATAAATTTTTAAATTTAAACCTTAAAAAAAATCCTTACACACAAAATCACTGATAAACAAAAAAAATCTGTTTTGTCAAGTAAATTTAATTGTTTGTAATATGAGCACTCTACACAAAGTAACTGTGTGGAGCTTTAGATATAATTAAATATTTTGAAAAAATTAGTAGGGTAGGGGAAGATATAAAGTATTGTTTTAAAGTTAAGTAAGAGAAAAAATATACCGGATATTTTTTCTCTTGCTTTGGATTTGTTATATTAAATACTTTAAGCAATCTGAAAAGTTATTTAGTAAACTCGCTTCTTATTTTTTCAGCTAAGACTTTTGCTTGTGCAATTTGCTCTGCGCTCAAACCTTCAGCTGCTTCATCCATACCTTTTTTAGAATCTTCAATTTCTAAATCATTGGCAAGAGAAAAATAAGCATAAGATTTTACAAGGTCTTTAGCTACACCTTCACCGCTTAAATACATATAGCCTAAATTGTATAGGGCATCACCGTTACCTTGTTTAGCAGCTTTTTCGTACCACTGCTTGGCTTTAGTATAATCTTGAGGTACGCCGTTACCTTCATCATACATAAAGCCTAGG
>CAYJDL010000108.1:0-7962 GCA_964368885.1 uncultured Desulfovibrionaceae bacterium
CGTCCATGGTATCAGCTTTCAGCTGGCGAAAAGCAGCGTGTGGCTCTTGCTGCACGTTTAGTATTAAAGCCCTTAGCTTTATTATTAGATGAACCAACATCGCATGTTGATTCCAAAAGTGCAATTGCCATTCAGCAGGCTGTACTTGGTGCAATAAGCGAAGGCACTACTGTTATAGTTGCAAGTCATGATGAATCTTGGCTTAAAGCCTTTAAAGCTGATCACTTACAACTAGAGGAACGTTAAATTTTTCTTTAAAATATATATCACTTGACCTTCTGAAGGAAGTTTTTAGTAAAAGCGAAAATCTTTAACCAATAAATCTTCCTCCATTCCTTCAAAATGCTTTATGTTAAAAATACAATTAATCCGGACAAGGTGGTGCAGAGGCTCCGCCGCATGCTCCAGAAACACCAAGATCTAAAGGAAAATCACTACCACCCTGACTGTTTGCATTTACAGGCATAACACTTCCTGCATTCTGTTTTTGAGCATTATAAGTAAAAGCACCACTGCCTAAAATAATTTTAGGCTTACTACCCTCAGGCTCAACCAAACTGCCCGGAGCTAATCTGCTGACCACTTTGGGAATATGACTAGAGCTATGTATAGTTGGATTTTTATTTACTGGCTTAACACTATTTGTGACAGCGGTATTAGAACTTGAAAGAAAGCCGGGAAGACCTTTATATTCAATAATTGGAACAACATCAAAACCATTACGAGCAAGATAGGATGAATTAAAGTACAAACGTAAACGCAACAACATTTCATCAAAAATATCAAAATCTTCTGGAACTTCAGAGCTTTCACGTGCTAATGTCAAGGCATCAATTATAGTATTACCTTGATTCAAAAAGTATTGCATTCTAGCGACATAAATCAAATCATTATCATCCTTAGCAATAGGAAAAAAGGCAGTAACCGGTGAATTACTAAAAGCACTAATGGCATTCATACACGATGGGCACGTTGGGGAAAAATACACGTTTACATCAGCTGTTTGAGATGTACGAATAGACCAAGGCATCATATTTTCTCGTAATAACCCGCCAATATTGCCAATAAACAAAAGTAACCATAGCAACACCAACCATGATCGCTTTACTCGTTCATCAAGCTTTTTACCGCTATGACGAAATGCTGAATAGGTTAAGGCAAATAAAATAGCTACAATCAAACAAGATAAACAAGAAGCCGTAAGAACCATGAGCAATAAAAAACCAACGTCTGCCAATAAGCATGCTCCGGCTACTAATACACCTAAAAATGGACGCCCACTAAAAGATAATACTACCAATATTGCAAAGGATATACAACCAAACCACCAAAGCGAAATTCCACCAACTGAAATATGCTGAGTTACAGCGCAACCAGCAGAAATACAAATATCAATAGTATTACCATATGCTGTCCAAGCGCAAAAGGCTAAGCCAATAAGTGATGTTAGCAAGGGCCACGGCATAATTAGGGGATTATCAGAGCGTTGCTGCACAATATGTCCTTTAATAAAAAATAACTGAAAAAATCGAAATTAATAGTTTAACTTTTCTGGGGTTTGTTTTTGCTATAAACATTAAGCAAAATATGCGTAATTTCTTTACAGCTTGACAAGCCCCTAATGTCTCAGTAAAGTATTATATTGTATCTTTTAAATAATGAAAAGCAAAATTTCTAAAATTAAAATCTTGATTTTAATATATTGATTTTACATATAATAGTTTCATTTGTCCACATACAATCTTTTCTTTAGAAAACTTAAGGAAGCACTGGAAAGATTTCTAATGATTTTGACCTAGATAAAATTCAATTTATTTATGAATGATCTTTACTTGTTTATTGAATCTTTTCTGAATTTTTTTTGCACTCAAAGTAATAACGATGTATAATTTTGTTTTGGTAACATCAAGCGGCTCTATGTCCTCAGAATGCGTTACAAGCTCTCTAAAGTCTATGGGATATAAGGTTTTAGGCACAGATATTTACCCAAAACACTGGGTCGGTGTTGAAAATTACTTTCATAACTTACATATAGTTCCCTATTGCACAGAGCCAACCTATATTTCTGAAATACTTAAAATTTGTAAAGAAAGTAGGGTTAAATTCATTTTTCCCTTAACAGATTTTGACGTTGATGTTTTTAACATTCATCGTAATATATTTATACAAAATGGTATCACTTTATGCATGTCTGGCGAAAAATGCATTAATATTGCGAGAAATAAACTCACTTTATCAAAACTTGACTTAAAGTCAATAGTTGGCACAATTCCTACAGTTTACAAAAAAGACATTACTAAGCTTAGTAAAAATAAAAAAATTCTAGCAAAACCCCTTGATGGTAGAAGCTCAATAGGACAGTATATTTTCAATTCAGCAAAGGACATACCAAGTAACCTTGATAAAGGATATATTTTTCAAAATGTGATTAACGGAGATGTTTTTGTTGTAGATCTCGTTCGTGATATTTACGGCACTGTTTTTGCTTTGACAAGAAAAGAAAATCTAAGAACGTCACATGGTGCCGGCACAAGCGTCTATGTACATAAAAACGAAACCCTTGAACTTGCAGCTAAAGAAATTGGCGAAGCTATTGAATCTAAAGGTGCAATCAATATTGAATTTATTTTTGATGGAAAAAACTACTACCTTATGGATATTAATCCAAGATTTTCTGCGGGCATAGCTTTTAGCAACTTGTCAGGTTTTGACTTTATAAAGCAGCACTTACTTTGTTTTCAAAATAAAAAAATTGTTTTACCAAAAAACTGCAAAACAAATTATCATGCAGTCAAGCGATATATAACAATATGCACTGAAGGATGCGATGCTTAAACTATTACAAGATAAAGAATATTGGAATTCAACTTGGAATGAGTACTTCACGCATTATCAGCAAGACTTACGCCACAGTTACTATATCAATGCTTTTCTAAAATCGAATGAAAAAAAAATCCTTGAAATAGGTGCTGGATCATTTAGGGATTTTGCAAACCTTAATAATATGAATGTAGACTGTTTTGCATTTGACTATTGTGATACTTCAGTTAATAGAGCAAGGCAATTTTTTCCTGACTTGAGCCACAAAATCTTTCAAGAAAATGCTTTTGAAACTAGCTTTAAAGATAAAGAATTTGATTTCACTTTCCATAATGGCTTTTGGGGCTGTTTTGATGATGCGCAAATTTTACTTTTAGCTAAAGAACAAATAAGAATTACAAGCAAAAGATTTTCATTTACGCTTCACAATGGACATAATGAAAACTTTATTGACTATTTTAAAAGATTATCCTTAAAAGATTCTATGTATACAGTGCGTTTTTTTACCTATGAGCATGTATATCATTTGCTTGCTACCTTGAATATTACACCTGAACAAGTTACAATATATCCCGTTGGAAAAGGAAAAAAATCTCATGAGGATTTATTAATAGCCCAAAATATACCTGATATAAAAAAAATTCATAAAATAATTACTGACAGTAAAAATAAATACTTAACATCGTCGGAGAGGTTATTATGCATAGTGAACATGTCAGAATAGTAGTTGCTTGTTTAACGTATAATCATGAAAAATTCATTGCAAAAACCTTAGATAGCTTTGTTATGCAAGAGCTAAATGAGCCTTTTCATGTTTATGTTCATGATGATTGCTCAACAGATAATACTGCTAATATTATCATGGATTATCATAATAAATATCCACATATTATCAAACCGACACTGCATCCCAAAAATTATTATCTTTCAAGCAATATTTCTGTCAGCACACATTTTTTATTTCCTAGCATAAAAGCAGAGTATGTTGCCTTATGCGAAGGCGATGATTTTTTTGTAAGCCCTCATAAACTGCAAAAGCAAATTGATTTTTTAGACTCTCATCAGGACTATTCCATTTGCTTTCATCAAGCTGCCAGAGTGCTCAATGGTAACAATACCAACTGCATACTATTTCCGAGTAACGACTTTATAAAGGGTAAAAATACGTTTACCCTTGACGATTTATTAAAAGACAATTTTATTCATACAAATTCTTGCATGTACCGTTGGAGATTTAATGAAGTTGATACTCCGCAAAAGCTTATTCCTGATGGCATATTACCATGCGATCATTTTTGGCACTTACTACATGCTGAGTGTGGAAAGATAGGGTATTTAGATGAAGCTATGTCAGTTTATAATATTCATAGTGATGGAATGTGGCAAGAAGAAAGCAGAAATAGCAGTTGGCATTTAAGATATGCATTTGAACAAATTAAACTTTTTTATGAAATTGAACAAAGATATTCAGTAAAACAAACTGCCAACTTACTAAATACTGCTGTGCGCTATATAGTCGCTGCTTTTGAAGAGGATAACTATGAAAAGCTACTCACTCTTCTTAAAAAACATCCAAACTTATATGATGAAGTAATAAAACACCTTTCTGTTCAAGGGGATAAAGATTTTTTGCCATGCATTAAACTTTTACTCTATTTGAAAAAAAATGAAAAAACTATTAGTAACTAAATCATTTGTTCCACCCATTGAGGAATTTAAAATTCACTTAGAAAAAATATGGAGCAGTGGACAATTTAGCAATAAAGGTGCATGTTTAAAAGAATTAGAAAGTAGTATACAACAATTTTGCAAAATTGAAAATTTTTTATGTTTTGCTAATGGAACATTGGCTTTGCAGTTAGCCTTATCATCTCTTGATATTAATGATGGGGAAATCATTACTACACCCTTTAGCTACGTAGCCACAATTTCCAGCATTTTATGGCAACGCTGTCAACCTGTTTTTGTTGACATTGAACCTGACAATTTCACTATAGATTCCAGCAAAATTGAAGCCGCAATCACAGAACGTACCAAGGCTATTTTAGCTGTGCATGTATTTTCTTATGCTTGCGATATTGAAGCAATAGACAGTATTGCTAAAAAGTACAATATAAAAGTTATTTATGACGCTGCTCACGCCTTTGGTAGCAATTATAAAGGTAAGTCTCTTCTTTCCTACGGCGATATTTCGATTACTTCCTTTCACGCTACCAAGCTTTTTCATACCTGCGAAGGTGGAGGTGCTTTTGTAAAAGACGAAGAAATCGCACAAAAGCTAGACTTGCAATCACGATTTGGGCATAACCATGATGAGCATTATTTTCTAGGCATAAATTGTAAAATGTCTGAACTACACGCTGCTATGGGCTTAACCATCTTACCACATGTACCAAGGTTGATACATCAAAGAAAAATCATTTCAAGTTTGTATGATGAGAAACTGGCAAGTATTGTGCAACTCCCCAAAAAACAAAAAAATCTTGAATACAATTACTCTTATTATCCTGTCTTGTTTGAAAACCAAGAAGTCTTACTTTCTGTTTTTGCGATGCTTAATAGTGAAAATATATTTCCGAGACGATATTTTTATCCTAGTCTTAATACCTTGCCATATATAGCTAGGGCTTCTTGCCCTGTTTCTGAGAATATTTCTTCTCGCATTGCTTGTTTACCTTTAAAACCAGATTTGAGCAAAGAAGCTGTTGATCAAATTTGTTATATTATAAACAAATTTTTAAGCAAAAGTTGAAAAATTAATTTTTATGGAGAAAACTTCTTAGGAAAAGTTTTCATTAGATTTTTTCTAAAAAAACTCTTTTTTATAAGTATAAAATGAAAGGAAACATTGTAACCAAAACCATTAAAGAAACTAAAAAATTTCCTTTCATCCTTAAGAAATGATTTAATCATTGTTTTCTTTATAATTTTGGCATTTTTTTTGCTTAAAACTTTATAGACAGAGAACTTTAATAATGCACAGGTAAAATTTTCCCTTAAAATTTTGTGTTTCTCAATGGAGGCTGTTGTGAAAAACGTCAATAACGCCATAAATACTATGCTTAATGTTCAAAATGAGTTGGCGTCTCTCAATGTAGCGACGCCTTCAGGAACGGTGTGGCAAGAAGATTTGCCTATAGCATCTCAAGAACAAACATTAGAAATTGTAGAACATTGCATTTTATCCTTCGGTATCGAAGCATTACAAGAATTGGAAGAGCAAATTGAAAAACTTCAAGAAGAATTTCTTGCACTTTTACATTCGCTTTTACAAGCTAAAAAAATTAAATTAAAAGAAAAGCTTGTACTGAGTCTTTGTTCTGAAAATACTCTTTTATTACAGTGCTATGAACATGAAGAATCTCTTCTTGCGGCTCTTGGTGAAAATGAATCGCTTAACACGAGACTAAAAGAGTTACGTTCAAAAGCCCTACTTGCGCAAGGGTTGAACTATTTGCTCAACGCTAAAAACTTGAATACTCTCAAAGATATTCCTCAATATAAAATCTGCATAAAAGGTGCTTTATCTCACTTCTATCTCAAGTAGCTATTTTTAAATACTTTGTCATAGTAAAACTTTAATGAAAGCTTTTTTCAAAAAAAGCTTTCATTAATTTGCGATTTTCAAAATTTATTATCTAGTAAATATAAATTTTCTGGAACATATACCGATATTAACTAATAGCTTGACCATTTACGCAAAAAAAAGGGGACAGTAAAATGAAAATGAAACTTTTAGGCAAAGTATTAACTTTTACATTAATTCCGGTTATTATTGGTATAACCGCCTTGGCTTATTTATCCTCAAGCTTAGCCTCTAGAGGACTATATGCCATGGCAGACATACAGTTATTGGAGTTTGCTAACAAACAAGCTTCAGAAATTGACAATGTAATGAATAATGTTATAGCTTTGGGAGATATGCTTGATAGCACAGATGGCATTGAAAATCTTTCTGCAATGGCTAATAAACTTGGACAGCAGCGCAACACATCACCAGAATTTATTGAACTACAAAAACAAAGCAATCATGTACTTGCTGAAGTGGTAGAAGATTTTGATGACATTTCTGTTGTTGTACTTGTGGCAAAGGATGGTAAGACAATTGCTGCTTCTAATTCTACTGCAATGAACTATAATGTATTCAATTATCCAAGTGTCATTTCAGCTTTTAATGGAACTAGCAAATTGGAAACACGAGTTTCTCAAGCTACAAAAAAAATGAGTGCCATGTTTGCTACGCCTGTTACTGCTGATGGAACAACAAATAGGGCTGATGCCGTATTATTGCTAGTAGTTGATTTAGCAAACATTGCTGATGATACCATTAGGGACGTGAAACTTATGCCATCTTCAAATATTTTCTTATTAAACTCTGACGGTATTATGCTTATGGAAAGAGCCTTTCCTGAACTTATAGGAAAGGATAATACAATATATGAATATGTGCGTGGGAAGGCATTGACAAGCTAACACACTTTGCAGAGCTTCCAACAACAAAATGGATAGTAGGCATTGAAACCGATGAAAGTGATTTTTATACTACTTCCAATGAAATTGCCTTAATTCTTATTGGTGCCGGAGTAGTAATTTTGCTTTTTGTAGGCATTGTCGTTTATATTGTAATTAAAAAAGTTGTTGTAGTTGTATCAAATAGCGCAAATCTTGCTACTTATGTTGCCGAAGGTAACCTTACTCTTACCAATGAACAAGAGCATCAATTAAACGGAGCCCTACAACGTGAAGATGAATTTTCAACTTTAGCTTTGGCTTTAAAAACCATGATCACCAACTTGGCAAAAATGGTCTTTGACTCTGAAGAAAAAAGCAAAGAAGCGCAAAATGCTGCTGACAATGCTGCCCTTGCCACTAAAGAAGCTGAAAAATCTGCTCAAGAAGCTGAAAAGAGAAGAGAAAGTATCTTAAAGGCCGTTGTAAAATTAGAAGGCATTGTCAACAATATAGCTTCTGCATCTGAACAACTTTCTTCACAGATTGAACGTTCTACCAGTGGTGCTGCAGAGCAGTCAGAAAGAATGACAGAAACTGCTGCTGCTATGGATGAAATGAATAGCACTGTACTTGAAGTTGCTAAAAACTCTGGAACAAGTGCTGAACTTGCAGATAATACCAAGGAAAAAG
>CAYJDL010000109.1:0-7904 GCA_964368885.1 uncultured Desulfovibrionaceae bacterium
CCATAAGACCTTTTTGTGAACCAGTAAGTAAGCAGTCAATACCCCAATCGTCTAATGGACAAGGCGAGATGCCTACGGCTGAAATTCCATCAACCACAAGCAAGGTTTCACGATTACGTGTTATTTGTGCAACCTCTTGCACTGGATGCAATGCACCAGTAGAAGTTTCACTTAATTGCATTAAAACACCGCTTATATCGGGATTAGCATCAAGAATAGCCTTTACTTCTTCACCATTTACCGTATTTCCCCATTTTAAATTTAATTCATATACACTAAGCCCATAAGTTGTCGCTATATTGGTAAAGCGTTCACCAAATTTACCTGCATTTATAACTAGCACTTTTTCATCTTTTTCAAAAAGACCTTGTACCGCAGCCGTCATAGCTCCTGTTCCTGAACAGCTTAAAGGTAAGACAACTTGCTTAGTACCAAAAAGAGCTTGTAATTTAAGTTGCAAAGACTGCATAGAATCTTTAAAAGCTTTTTTTCGATGATGTTGCATCTCATGAGCCATGCGTAAACGTACTCTTGAGGGGATAGGTGTAGGGCCGGGGGTAAGTAAACGTGTCTTGTGAAGCATGCAGTCCTCATTTAATATATAAAATTTTTAAGTTTCGTTAGTTTAAATTTTAATAGCAATTTGCACGATATTTTATATTTTTGAAAACATCTTACTATTTGGAAAATTCATTTGAAAAATCAATAACCATTTTTATGCTTTCGTCAAGTTTTTTCATACGCCATGTGGAACATTGTTGAAGAATATTTGAGGGTTCATGAGCATTATTATGTATAATTTTGCCAAAAGTTTTTATACATAAGCTTCCTTGAGAGGGAATATTTATTTTTTGTAAAAATTCATATTCTTCTTCATTGATATAACGAGAATTAACTTCTAGCCTTTTGCCATCTTTTTTAAAATGAAAGAGACCTGTAGCTTCGGGGTGGTTGTAAGGTGAGCTATAAGTAAATTTTGTTTGAATTATATCAGGCTCTATGAAGTTTAATTCAAATATGATGGGATTGCGCTCTTTAATAACTCTTGAAAATTCGTTAATAATTTGCTCTGCTAATTTATTTTTATCCCATGAGGGGTCATCAATAACTTTCTTACTATGCAGAGCAGCCATATGAAGTTCGCCTATAAATTCAAAGGTATACATTTTTTCGCTTAAGGTAAGTGTAGCAATATATTTATTAGGTATAAAACAACTAAAAAGCATGAAAATGCAAATAAAACAACATAATAAATAGAAAAATTTTAACATAAGTATAAAATTGTAAAATATTCAAAAAAATAATTCAGCATTCATTAATTTTTTATCTTTTAAATCAAGCTTTGACACAAGGCAACAATTTTAATGCACATCTATAATATATTGTATTTTAATGCTTTCATATAATAGACGAAATTTAACGAGAAAATTAATTTAAACACCCTTGTCATATGCTTAATATTAAGATATTACTAAAGGATAAATATTAGGAGAGCAATATGCGAATACTTATTTTAGGAGGTAGCGGATTTATCGGTTTACCCATGGCACATTTTTTACAAAATAAAGGACATGACATTAGTATAACTACCCGTAGTAAAAATATTAATTTAAATAATTTTGGTATTAATATTCATAAATGGGATGGTTTAAGTGTGCAAACTTTACTGCCAATATTAAGTTCGCACGATGTTGTAATTAATCTTGTCGGAAAAAATATTGCTCAAGCAAGGTGGACGAAAGCAAATAAAGAGAAAATTTTACAAAGCCGTATTTTAGCAAGTAAAGCATTGAAAAATGCGTGGGAGGTATTATTTAAAAATAATCAACATTTTCCACAAACTTTAATCCAAGCTTCGGCATGTGGATATTATGGATCATGGCAAGATTATGAAAAAGCACCGTTATGCACTGAAAATAGATTAGCCGGAGAAGGTTTTTTAGCAAAAGTTTGCCAAGAGTGGGAAAAACACTCGCTAACAATACAACAATTTGGAGTACGTTGTTGTATTTTGCGCTTAGCACCGGTTATTGGGCGGAAATTTTCACTGCAAAACCTTCAAAACCAAGCTGTAGGTGGTTTTTTAGCTCCTATGATCACACCTTTTAAGTTTTTTTTAGGTGGGAATATAGGAAGCGGTTTGCAGCCTGTAAGCTGGATTCATAGAAACGATTTAATGCGTGCTGTATATTTTCTTATACAAAATAAGTCTTTAGATGGGATATTTAACTTAAGTGCTCCACATGATGTAAATATGAATCAACTTATTCAGACTATAGCCAATGTGCTTAACCGACCCTCTTGGCTATCAATGCCGGCTGGAATTATGCGCCTTCTAATAGGAGAAATGGCAGAAGAACTTATCCTTACAGGTCAAAGAGTTATCCCTCAGCGTTTACTTACTCATGGATTTCATTTTCGATACGAAAATGTTAAAACCGCTGTGCAATCTTGCGTTGGCTAGTAAGTGTTTTTTTAAAGTTCAAACTTAATGTAATACTGGAAGAAAAAAAATAAAAAAATTAAAAAAAATACTTGACATTGGATTTTGTTACACTTAGCCTATAGGCTATGAAAAAGACACTTACTACTCTATGTTATGTAATGTTGTGCGGTCTTATTCTGTTAAGTTTTGGTTGTGCCAATAAATCAGAGAACATCTCGGCGCATCTTCCAACCAAACAACAAGCAGAATACAAAGAGAATTCAGAACCAAAGTTAGTGCTTGCCTCTTCCAAACAAGCACCCATAAGAACTATGGCAAAAGTGAATTCTACACCTCAAGAAATGGTAGCAAAAGCTTCCACCAAAAATAGCTCACTTAAGCCTGCTAAGGCTTTGGTGGCTACTAAACCTACTGATAATAAAAAGCCAGTGGTTACTGTAGCTAAAGCTCCTGTTGATAAAAAAGCTACAACTGCTGTAGTGCTAAAAAATTCTCCTAATAGTAAACTCATAGCCTCTTCCGATAAAGGTGCTGTGATTATCCCAAAAGCTAAGAGTGTTATTGGGGTACGCTATAGTTATGGAGGCACTACAACTAAAGGCTTTGATTGTTCAGGCTTTGTGCAATGGGTTTATAAAGAAGTTGGTATCAAATTGCCTCGCACAGCAAGGGATCAATCTCGTACAGGTGTGGCTGTTAAAAGCAAAAAAGACATTCAAGTTGGTGATATAGTTGCTTTTCGTCATCCTCGCATAGGCTATCATACCGGAATTTACATTGGAAGTAATAAGTTTATTCATAGCCCCCGTCGTAATAAAAGTATACGTGTAAGTGATTTATCCACATCTTATT
This sequence comes from uncultured Desulfovibrionaceae bacterium, assembly GCA_964368885.1. Taxonomy (GTDB): domain Bacteria; phylum Desulfobacterota; class Desulfovibrionia; order Desulfovibrionales; family Desulfovibrionaceae; genus CAYJAD01. The sequence continues at coordinate 3,299 of CAYJDL010000109.1, forward strand.
TCAGAAGAAACTATATTGGGGCTCGTCGAGTTGCTGATTTAGGTGCTGCTGAAAAGAAAGCTGCTGAAAAGTTAGTTGCGCAATATCGCAATAATCGTTAAGTTTTAAGAATAATAATTAAAATTGGAAATAGTCCGAAAGCATGGACACGAAAGTTTCGTGATTCGTGTTTTCGGATTTTTTTATTGGAGTATTGATTAAATCATCATTAGCAAAATCATCATTGGGAGTAAATATGCCTCGATTACGTGAACATAAAAAACTGTTACGCACATGGTTGAAAAGTGAAGATTGGAAAAGTCATATTGACAGCATTGTTGACATGGATCCCAAACAAGCCACTGGACCTTTGCTATCATTTTTACTTTTAGGTGATGAAATGACTCATCGAGCGGCTTTAGCTCTTGGACTTTGCGTTAATAAAATGTATTTGGCTAAACCTGAAGATGCTCGTAATATTATGCGCCGTTTGATGTGGCATATGAATGAAGAGTCTGGTAATATTGGTTGGGGTATTCCACAAGCTTTTGCTGAAATCTTGGTGTCTAGCGAAAAATTAGCTCAGGAATTTCATTCTATTTTATTATCATACATTATGGATACGGGGCGGGATGATAATTTTTGTGACCATGCTATCTTACGTCGTTCTTGTTATTGGGCAGTAGGGCGATTAACACAAGTAAGACCACAACTTAGCCAAAAGGCTATTCCATGGCTTGTTAATGCTTTAAATATTCAAGTTGAACAAGATGTTTTATGCCGTGGATTTGCCCTTTGGTCTTTAATGCAATTTCCTTCAAAACAATTACCCCATTTAGAAATATATCCGATACTTAAGCGATTAAATCAAAGTTCGGAAGAAGAGTTAAACTCAATTTGTACTATTTTTGATGATGGTAAATTACAAGAATATAGTATAAAAGAACTTATTTTAACTTCATCACTATTATAAATCTTTTGTATAAACACATTTAAAATTTTTTTTGCGTGCAAAGCAATCTGGGGAAAGACCTTTTGCTCACAAAAAGTTTTCCCCAGAAAAAGTTTTCCCTAGAAAAAGTTAATCAGTGTTTCCTTAAAATGAATTATATTGTACACATGTGTCACGAGAAGGCTTTGCAAGAGCTTGACCGGGTTTTTGCGGTTTGCCTATATTAAAAATAGCTTTAATAGTTTTATTTTTTGGAATATTAAGAACTTTGCGCACAGCCTTATTAATTTCGCTATAAGTAAAAATAAGGTCTTGAATTACAGTTGCATAACCAAGTGCGGTCGTAGCTAATAAAAGATTTTGTGCTGCAACACAGTAGTTTTCAGTTTCAAAGTTACGGCGTAATTTATTAGTAATATTTTCTGAAAGCATGATTATTGATAAAGGTGCCAAGGGCAGTTTTGTAGCTTTTTGTAATTCTAAAAGAAGGTTTTTATCGTTAACTACAACATAAGATGTTGTACGAATATTTACTCCGGCAGGAGCAGCAATGGCAGCATCTAAAATAATATCAACATCGTTTTGACTTGGAACATCTTCTAAATATTCACCACGATAGGAATACCTCATATTAATTGCATCAAAAAGTTCCATTTTTTCCTCACTTTAAATGTTAAAATGTATCTAACTTTATTTTCTGCTGTATCTGCTTTGGGCAATGTTAAATTTTTATCTGAAAAGAAAAAAAAGTCAATAAACAAATGCACAAGATGTTGAAACATGTAAAATAAATAAGCACCTTTAAGACTTTAAAATTTTAATACATTCTTCAAGTAATTGATACGCAACACTATACACCAGTTTAATTTCTTCTTTAGTAATTTGAGGAATGTGTATACCACATAAACATGTAACCGTACATGATAGTTCATTTTGTAGCGCACTAGCAATATGTCTTGCCAAGTCATCTTCTTTGTGATTCATAAGACAAGTTTGCTCAATTCCTTGTTCATAAGCCGTAACTATTGCACCAATATGAGGTTTTTGACCACCGTCTAAAAGCACACAAAGGTCTTTTCCCATAAACAATGCTCGTAAGCGTAAATTTACTCTACCTTCTGTAAGTTTTAATTCTAAAATATCCCGCATATTATGTTGGGACTGCATAAATTTGATCCCTTGTTAATTGAGAAAATAATATTGATATTTTGGAAAATGATGAAGGCGCATAATAAATTATGCTTCGACACTTTGCTAAAATTAGCATTTCAACTACTGCATCAAAGCCTTTTTGGACATTGCTAATACCTGGTACAAAACAATGTAAAGGAACATTAACACCTTGAAATGTTTTAGAACGTATTTGACAATGAGGATATAAACGCTTAACCATTTTTTCCACAAATTCATTATCTGTACATAAAAACAGCTCATCATTTTTTTGATGAATTTTTTCTAAGAAATTTAACATCTTTGGTAAAGGACTTTGCAAATCACTATGCCGAATATGTATGCCAAGAGGTGGCTTATGAAAATGTGTGTTATAAAAGGATTCAACGGCTTGGCATACGTTTTGAGTAGGGATAAGGTAATTTTGTAAAAGTTCACGTTGAATATCTAAATTATCTAAATTTTTAAAATAAGGATATTTTTCTTGTAATAATGGAATAAGAGTATTTATTCCGGTACAATCCCATCCCCAATACACTAAAATAGGTGCAGCAATTGCGTCATTTTCCAAAAGATGTTCTTGCTTTAAGTCAAAATTGCTAAGTGTTTGTATTTTAGTAGAAAGATGATTGTCTTGGGGAAAAAGATATTCCACAGCAATTGGCTGTTGCAAGTGCTCCTTCCAAAAAATCGGGTAAACTTCTGCTCCTTGTGCTAATGCATCAAATACCTGCTCACAAAGTGCTGTTTTAACATGACAAATATCAAACCACTCATAAAAAATATTGGAAAAATCATCAGAATAAAGACCATCTCGCCAATCAACACATAGCGTTCGATTAGTCAATAAGCAATAAGCTATACCACCCAAAATAGCTTGCAATCTATTGGATAAACCGCCTGAAGCCCTAACTACAAAAAAACGACTCATTTTTTACGAGCCTTTGAGGTTTGTGCAAGTGCATTCAAAAAACAAATAAAATCCTTTAACTCATCTTGCTCTTTTCGTAAACGACAATTAACATAAGCAGTTATATAATCTTTAAAAGGCATTAAACATCCATAAACATTATACATGCGTTCTTCTGATACAAAAGGTAGTTTATAAAATGAACCAACTTGGGGATGTATTGGTAAGTCAAAGTCATCAACATGCTTTAGGTAATCATTACGAACAGATATTGGTAGTTCACCTAAACCTAAACTGCGCAAAATACCTTCAGCAACATATATTGATAAAATTGGTTTAGGATGATTTATTGTATAAAAAAGCTGCTGTTCTTGCCAACGTTCTTCAATAAAATTAACAGTACGTATTTCAAGATTTTCTTCTTTTTTAATTTCATAAACCCTTGATTTTTGTCTAAGGGCTTCAATATCATATTGTGCATGAATGTTGCATCGTAAGTAAATGTATAATACTTCCTGAATATTTAAATTACGAGAACAAAGCTCTTCCAAATATAAATCTTGATATGCCATAACTGTTGTATTGGTCCAAAAAGGCCAATAGCCATTAAAAAACATATTAGGAATTTGCATGGAAATAGCACTAGTTGGAAGCTTTTGTAAAAGATTTTTACTACTCATTGCACCCCAATGCTCACCTAAAAATTGATAAAAAAATAGTTTGCATTTTTGCAACTCACTATCTTCTACCTGCTCTTTTTCATGTATTGTATACTGTTTTATTCGAAATTTATTAGAAAAATTAGGTGTTGAATTTAAAAGATGTGCAAGATTATCTCCTTGACAATTTGCAAATATAATACATGTTTGCTGTGTCATTGTTCCTCCTAAATACATATCTCCAGTAAGCACAAAGTAAGCATAATACACATTATAAAAAAAAAATAGCAAAATTTTTTTTAAAAAAAATGTTGACAGAGTGGCATGACTTGGTGCATAAAGCACTTCGCCGAACGGGACTGAGCAAAACGACTTTGAAAAAGCATATTTTGCAAATTCCGTGAAGTGATGCTTCAGTCTGATTTTGACGTATATGATGTTAAGCCAGATTGAGCCAAAAAGACTCTCAGAAAAAAATACGATTTTATAAAAAAAATTGTTGACAGCTGAGAAAGTCTAGGGCATAAAGCTCTTCCGCAGTGAGATTGGTCTTAAACGTGACAACAAGCTGCGCAAGAGCAAGGGCTGAAAAGCTTAGCTCAAAAAAAAATGACAATTTCTAAAAAAAATTGTTGACAAGCTTGAGAGGCTAGCGTAAAAGTCTCCCTCCGCAGTAAGTGATTCTTGAAAAGAGAAAAACGAATTGCACAAGAGTAAGGGCTGAAAAGCTTAGCTCGAAAAAAAAATGACAATTTCTAAAAAAATTGTTGACAAGCTTGAGAGGCTAGCGTAAAAGTCTCCCTCCGCAGTAAGTGATTCTTGAAAAGAAAAAACGAATTGCGCAAGAGCAAGAGCTGAAAAGCTTAGCTCGAAAAAAAATAACAATTTCTAAAAAAAATTGTTGACAAGCTTGAGAGACTAGCGTAAAAGTCTCCT
>CAYJDL010000110.1:0-7896 GCA_964368885.1 uncultured Desulfovibrionaceae bacterium
TCTGATCTTATCCTTAGAAACGATGGCATCTGTAACAGCTACGAGGGCAACTTGAGCTTGAGATTGTGTCGATACAGTATGACCTGCATCTTCGTTACTACTATTGCCAAGCCCAAGAGCGGAGGCAGTGCTATTACCAATACGAATATAGTAATAATCTTCTGCTGAATCGTTAGCTGTGCCAAAGTGAATCTTAAGCTGACCTGTTGAAGTAAGCCCACTACCATCGTGATCGCCTGAAAGCGTACCGTCAAGTAACTTTACACCGTTAAAGTCGGTAGCATTGGCAATACGAGTTATTTCCGAAGCAATTGCTTGATATTCTGACTCAATCATTAAACGCTGTGTTGAGTCATAAGTACCAGTTGCAGCTTGCTCGGCAAGTTCCTTCATTCGGATAAGCTCTTGGTCAATAACACCTAATGCACCATCTGCTGTTTGTAGTAAAGAGATGGCATCATTGGCGTTTCGAACACCTTGATTTAAGGCAGCAATATCAGCACGCATTAGTTCGCGAATGGCTAATCCAGCAGCATCGTCGGCAGCACCATTGATGCGTAGACCAGAAGATAAACGCGCAGTTGAAGTACTTAAATTTCCATAATGATTATTTAAAGTATTAGCAGCATTTAGTGCCATTGCATTGTGATTAATTGTAAGTGCCATAACATTCCTCCGTGAATGTTTGAGAGCCTAGTGGAGCATTTCGCACGATTGCATCCTTGCAACCTTCCACAGACAAACCCTTATAGGGCGTTAAGTTATTAAATATGTAAAATTATACATCGCCTAATTTATGGAGCTTTATGAACAGCTGGGTTCTGTTACTGCTCTTATTATCCAGCAAGTTTTAGTCTTGCCAGCCCCGTTATTGCTTACTCAGCAAGATGCATACCAAATGAATAGGAACCGCTATTTATAATAAGAGTTATAATTTTTATATTGATTTTTTTGTGATGTTTATTTTATTATTTAAGTATGTTATATTGGTTTAACGAAGGTTGATATAAAGAATAATATAATCTTGTGAATGCTTATTCATAAAAGAAAAAGAAAAAAATGCCGTATTATGAGTCGCTAGAAAATGGATTTTGTCAATTTTATGATAAAAATTGCCTACTGATTTGTCAAAAAAATAATTACCATGAAACTTAAATTGAAAAAAGTTTTTATTTTAATATGTTAGATTGATACGTCAAAGGCATTTTTTTCCTCTTAACAGTCTGTTGAAAAAGTGCAAACTATAGGAAACGCTGATTTATTCTTTTTTTTACGAAAAAATCTTTTGTTTCGTGTATTTAAAAAAATGTAAGTAATATAAATATTCTGCGCAATTAAAAAAACGATTTAATCAGTGCTTCCTATAAGTTCAATTGAAAAGTAAAAATAAAAAAAGCGAGAGCAAAAGCCCTCGCTTGTATTATTGTTTTATAAAAAGTTGAATATTTAGATTATATCTAGCTCCCTCCCCAGGAAAGCTTAACCTCCAATAAGGTTAAGAGCCATACGAGGCATTGAATTAGCCTGTCCTAGCATAGCTACAGCAGATTGGGTTAGGATTTGGTTGCGTACAAAGTTTGTCATTTCAGTTGCAACATCAGCATCAGAAATGCGAGATTCGGCAGCGGCCACATTTTCAGACTGAATAGTCAAGTTTTTCACTGTGGACTCTAAACGATTTTGCATAGCTCCAAGGCTTGCACGAATCTTATCCTTAGATGTAATGGCGTTATGAATGGCGACCAAGGCCTCTTGGGCTGCGCTTTGGGTAGAAACGGAATAGCCAGCTTTAGTCGCATCTGCACCGCCACTTCCAAGACCAAGGGCTGCTGCTGTACTGTTTCCGATAACTACATCGTAATAATCTTCGGCAGAGTCATTCTTGGTACCAAAGTGAACACGAAGTGCACCTGTAGCCTCAAGGGTTGTTCCATCGTGAGCACCGGAAAGTGAACCGTCAAGTAATTTTTTGCCGTTAAAGTCAGTAGCTTTGGCAATACGAGTAATTTCCGCTGCGATTGCCTGGTATTCTGATTCAACCATTAAACGTTGAGTTGAATCATAAGTACCGGTTGAAGCTTGTTCAGCAAGCTCTTTCATACGAATAAGCTCTTCGTCAATAACTCCAAGTGCTCCGTCTGCCGTTTGAAGTAAAGAGATGGCGTCATTGGCATTGCGCACACCTTGATTTAATGCCGCAATATCGGCTCGCATAAGTTCACGAATGGCAAGACCAGCTGCATCATCAGCAGCGCCATTAACACGTAAACCTGAAGACAAACGTTCAATTGAAGTTTGTAGATTTCCATAATGCTGAGTCAAGTTGTTCTGCGCATTAAGTGCCATTTGATTATTATTAATCACTAATCCCATAACATTCCTCCGTGAATGAGTGGTGAAATTTAACGCATAAAGTACTTTCGTCCATGAAAGCTTCATCGTTACTATCACCTATATCGGCAAAATTTTCCCACCCTTTAGGGGGACTAGGAAAAATTTGCCTATTTTATTTTTTTAAGTTATATGGCATAAAAAGTTAAAGAGATGGGTTATTATATTTTAGAGTATATCTAAAAAATATAATAGCTTAAGAGTTTTTGATTTTTAAATTACATGTAAGGTTGTTAATAGCGAAAAATGTTCTATTAATATTAAGGATAATAATTGTGAAAAAAATTCCCTTTACAAGTTTAGACATTCGTAACCTTAAAGGGCAGCGCAAGATTGCTATGCTTACAGCGTATGACTATTCAGCGGCAATTTTAGCCAACGCCGCAGCTATTGACGTTTTACTGGTGGGCGATTCACTTGGAATGGTTATGCTAGGTAATGAAGATACTCTTTCGGTTACCATGGATATTATGGCGCATCATTGTCAGGCTGTGACAAAGGCAAATTTAAAGGCTCTTGTGGTTTGCGATATGCCATTTTTGAGTTATGAAGCTAGCGTCCAAAGTGCTTTACTTAATGCTGGCAGATTGGTTGGTCAAGCAGGTGCAAGAGCTGTAAAGCTTGAGGGAAGTTTTAATATTTTACCACAAATTAAAGCAATTATTAGTGCCGGAATCCCTGTCCTGGGGCATATTGGCTTACCACCGCAAAGAATTGCCGCCCTTGGCGGTTTTAAGGTTCAAGGACGTAGTGCAAAGGGTGCAAAAATATTGTTTGAAGAAGCAAAAGTACTGGAAGAAGCCGGATGTTTTGCTTTAGTGCTTGAATGTGTACCTTATGAAGTAGCAAAGACAATTACAGAAGCTTTAAGCATTCCGACCATTGGTATTGGGGCAGGGTCGGCTTGTGATGGTCAAGTATTGGTCTTTCATGATATGTTAGGGCTTAATACCAGCCACATTCCGAAATTTGTGAAGCAATATGCCAATATTGGTCAAAATATTACCGAAGCTATCAGTGAATATGTAAATGAGGTTCAAAATGGAACTTTCCCGAGTAAAGAGCAAACATTTTATTTGAGTGCTGATGAAAATGTGCAATTTGAACAGCTTTTAGCTCAAGATATTGAAGGTTAGTATATGTTGCGTGCATTAGTTCCCAGAGTAGCCGCAATACATGATTTATCAGGTTTTGGACGTACTTCTCTAACGGTTGTTATTCCGATTTTATCTGTTATGGGTATACAAGTTTGCCCAATGCCAACAGCCGTACTGTCAACACACACAACGACCTTTACGGATTTTTCCTTTTGTGACTTAAAATCTGAAATGCATAAGTTTCTAAAACATTGGAAAGACCTAAATATTGATTTTGATGCTATTTATTCAGGTTTTTTAGGATCGGCAGAGCAAATTGAAGTTGTTGAAGAAACCATTAAAACTTGTAAAAAAGAACATGGCGTTGCAATTGTTGACCCTGTGCTTGGTGATAATGGTAAGCTTGACCCTACTATGACATTGGATATGGTTAAGCGTATGCGAAAACTGGTATCTTATGCTGATTGCATCACCCCTAATCATTCGGAAGCGTGCTGGTTGCTTGATGAAGAATATTCTAGTCATCTTAGCATTCATGCAATTAAGGAGCGACTTGTGCGTCTTACCGATATGGGGCCTAAAATTGCCGTGATAACTTCTGCGCCTATTCATGAGCACTTGGATACAGCCAGTGTTGTGGCGTATGATTCTGTGCAAAAACGCTTTTGGAGAGTTGATTGTTCTTATATTCCTGCTTTTTACCCAGGAACAGGTGATTGCTTTGCATCTGTGCTAACCGGCTCTCTCCTTCTTGGGGATTCTTTACCTTTGGCAATTGACAGAGCAGTGCAATTTGTAACCATGGGTATAAGGGCAACTTTTGGGCATAATGAACCGCAACATCATGGAATTTTGCTGGAACGTGTTCTTGATACTTTGCGTGCTCCAATTATGGCTACAAGTTATGAAATTTTAAAAGAAAAATAATAATGAATCATGTAAATAATCTTCCCATAGGAATTTTTGATTCCGGTGTTGGTGGTCTTACGGTGCTAAAAGCAATTCATCAGCTTTTGCCTTATGAAGATTTGCTTTATTTAGGCGATACAGCACGTTTGCCTTATGGTACAAAAAGTTCAAGCACAGTAGCAAGTTATGCCTTGCAAGCCACAAGAAAGCTTGTGGAAAAAGGTATAAAAGCCCTTGTAATAGCTTGTAATACTGCAACTGCTGCGGCTTTGCCCACTTTGGAAAATGTTTTTTCGCCTTTGCCTGTAATTGGTGTGATTATTCCCGGAGCTACAGCAGCAGTGCAGGCAACAAATAATGGTCATATTGCGGTTATTGCTACTGAAGGAACTATAAAAGGTCTTGCATATCATAATGCTATCAATAGTTTACGTCAAGATATACGAATTACTGCGAAAGCTTGTACTTTATTTGTACACTTGGCTGAAGAAGGGTGGATGGATGGATCAATAACTCAAAGCGTAGCTAAGCGTTATCTCGAGCATATTTTTCTTGAACCTAAAGATTGCCCTGATACTCTCTTGCTAGGTTGTACTCATTTTCCACCTTTAAGTAAAGCAATTCAGCATGTTATAGGGTCTAAAATTCAACTGGTTGATTCAGCAATCACCACAGCAAATGCTGTACAAGATACGCTTAAACATGCTAATCTTTTGAAAATAAATCCAAAATACAAAGGAAATTGTCATTTTACAACTACTGATGATTGCTTGCGTTTTGCTAAAGTAGGTTCTTTGTTTTTGGGAGAAACAATATTTGCTAATGATGTAGAGCATCTTGATTTGTAGCGAAAAGTTATTTTTATACACATTAATATCAGAAGTGTTTTATATTTAAATATGTTATTTTTATCTATGAAGTGTTGTACAGGGAAAAAAAGTTTTTATCCATATCAACACTTGCTAACTTTTTATTTTTCTTTATAATACTTGAAAGAGTTTAATATTCTACGTTCAATGCAAAATACTAAATTTACACTTTAATATTATTTAGCAGTATGTTAAATAACTTACGCTAAGCTAAAGTTTAATACATGGCAATAAAATAAGGATATGAGCTTTTACTAATGCTAATAGGTTATGATGTAGTGAGGTTTTATGAAAAAATTTAGGTTAACATGGCAGTTTAAAATAAGTGTTGTCCTTTTATTGATTGTAAATATCCCCATGCTTGTGGTAGCTCAATTAGGCATGAAAATGGTTCAAGATACACTTTTTTCTGAAAAAGAAAGTAAACTTATGTCCATTACACATGTTCTTGATTCAATGCTTGGACCGCAAGGATTTGATGGAATTTTAAAAAATCATAATGCTCTTCAAGCTAAACGAGAAGATCAAATAAAAATTCTTAGCGATGAGTTGACTAAATTTAGCGATAGTATAATCCCTAAAGATTCTGGTTTAGGCGTAGGTTATTACAGTAGAGAACTTGACGCTATTTTAGCTTATGGTCCTAGTAAATTATATAATCATACAGTGGGCGAACCTATTTCAACTGAACATCCCGGACGTCAGGTCATGATGAATAATGTTTCTCAAGTTCATCGTGGAACCATGGTGCGAGGTGAAATTTTAAATGCAATGTTGCCAATTTTTCGAGAAGGAAGGGTAATTGGATATATTTGGGCAAATGAGCTTGAGACAGATGTGCAAGCACAAATTTCTAAGTTAAATCGCGAAACAACATTTATTTTAATAGCCTGTATTTTAATTGCGGCCATAATTTTATTGCTATTATCAAGGCGCACTATGCGGGAAATGAATAATGTAATTGGTGGTGTACAAAAATTGAAAGAAAATATAACTGACCTTATTCCACCTATGAAGGGCGAATTTGGACAAGTTGTCTCAAGCATTAATGATATGGCTCAAAAATTAGGTCAGGCCAATGCAGAAAGTGCCAGAGCTATTAATGCTTTGCAATCTGTTATGAATAATGTTGATTTAGCAATTATGGTTACAGATCCTAAAACAAGACGTCTTATTTATACTAATTCATATTTGAACAAATTATGGAAAATTGACAATACTGAAAATGCAATTTGTTACCGTGCTTTGTATGACCGAGTAGATCCTTGTGAATCTTGCCCACAAGAAAAGCTTTTTAATGAACATGGAGAGCCTGATTTTAATGTCCTTTATCGTGAGGAACATAATCCAACTTTAAATCGAGATTTTCTTATTTCCGATCGTTTAATTTATTGGCACGATGGTAAAATAGTGCATTTAAGAGTGTCTAATGATATTACTGATCGCAAGGCTTTGGCAGTAGCTGAAAATGCAAAACAAGCACAGAGAGATTTTTTAGCAAGAATGAGCCACGAAATACGCACCCCTATGAATGGTGTTCTTGGCATGACTCGCCTTGCTATCCAAGATAAACCACCTCAACGCCAATTGAATTATTTAAATAAAATTCAATCATCAGCAGCTTTGCTCTTAGGTATTATTAATGATATTTTAGACTTCTCACGTATTGAAGCTGGTGCTATGACCATTGAAAATAAGGCTTTTGATGTTTTAGAAGCTATAGAAAAAGTCCAAGAGCTAGTTTCACCAAGGGCTCAAGAGAATGATACTGAAATACAACTTAGAATTAACCCCAGCGTTCCTCGTTATGTAAATGGAGATTCCTTACGTTTTTCTCAAGTTTTACTTAATTTAATGGGCAACGCTTCTAAATTTACTAAAAATGGATTTATTACCCTATCTGTGCATGCTGTTAATGCTGAACATGGGAAAATAAATATTCATTGCAGTATAACAGATACTGGTATTGGTATGACTAAAGAACAAATTTCAGGCTTATTTAAGCCCTTTAGTCAAGCAGATAGCTCCACTTCGCGTCGTTTTGGCGGTACCGGACTTGGCTTATCAATTTGTAAAGCAATAGTAGAGCTTATGAATGGACAAATATCTGTTAGCAGCGCAGTGGGCTCAGGTTCAACTTTTTCTTTTTGTGTTCAATTTACTGAGCATTTTCATGAGGTGGGGCAAGATGAGAGTCTTGAATATCCATGGCAAAATGCTCGATATGATGGCATGAATTTCTTACTGGTTGAAGATAACGCTATAAATCAAGAAGTTGCGCTTGCTATATTGCAAGAGTTTGGTGTTAATATTGATGTTGCAAACGATGGGCAAGAAGCCTATGATAAATTTTTAGAAAAAGATTATGATTTAATTCTTATGGATATGCGAATGCCGGTTATGGATGGTCTTGAAGCAACCAGAAAAATTCGGGCTAGCCGCAAACATGATTCAACAGCAGTACCTATTATAGCCATGACAGCTAACGCTCTTGAAGAAGATCGAAAAGATAGCCGTGAAGCAGGGCTTAATGCTCATGTTACCAAGCCAATTGACCTTGATGAGCTAAAGGAAGTTTTATACACCTATCTTATTAAACCGACTAAAGAACTTTACGCTTAAGGAAATGC
>CAYJDL010000111.1:0-358 GCA_964368885.1 uncultured Desulfovibrionaceae bacterium
GTAAAAAATACCAAAGATAAGCCGAGGTAAGGCGTGGACTTGCCCAATATGCTTGCTGCAACAGCTTTCTTTCACTGGTCAAGCGTGTAGAAAGTTCTTCAATAGCATAAGGCAATTGCTGACGATGTTTTTTTTGCAAAGGCCATACATTTTGCAAAATTACTGGAAAATCTTCTAAAATATGACACGCTTCATCAGTAAGAGATGGGAAAAGTTTTTGCATAGTTTTTATGAAAAATAATTAGGTTAAACTGTGATGTTAAATGATGATTAGGATAAGTAAGAAAAATTCATGTGTTGCATAAAACTTTTCATAAAATCAGTACTTTCGGTTAAGGGAATAAGTGTACAACCCTTG
>CAYJDL010000111.1:368-6391 GCA_964368885.1 uncultured Desulfovibrionaceae bacterium
TTCATCTAAAAGCAAATGCCTAGCTCCATCTAAAGAGCTATTACCAATGGCTATAATTTTCGCTTTAGATCCTTGCGGTACAAAGCCAAGACCTTCAAGGTCATCAATATTAATGTGTGTTCCCATGGCTCCGGCTAAATAAATATGCTGCAAATCACTAACATTAAGTTCAGCATATTGCAAAAGATGAGCTAAAGCAAAGGAAAAAGACGCCTTTACCTTCAAAATTTGTTCTATGTCTGAACCGCTAATAAACATAGCTTTAGCACCAAGATTTGGCCATAATGATAAAATATTTTCACCATCTTTAACACTTAAATTATTAATGATTTTCTTGGTAATGGGAATGTGTTTACTGTCTTTGGCAATAAACAAACCCTCATGACTAAGCACGCCTATTTTAAGCAGAGCATGTATTAACGATAAATAACCGGTAGCACAAATACTTTGCGGAGCATCATTATTAATGGTTATTGGCATAAGTCCGCTTGGATCAAGGCGCACAGCATTCACAATACCCAAACTATCATCTACTACATGCCCAAAGCTTAAGCCAATTCCTTCCAATGCAGGCCCCATAGGCACAGAAGCAATAAAGGCTTTACTTGGGCTTAATCCTAAAATAAATTCTCCATTTGTACCAAGATCAGCTAAAATAAATGGAAAATTAGGATTATGTTCTTTAAGCAAAGTTGCATATCCGGCACTTATATCACCACCTACAAAGGCAGAGAGCTGAGGCGGAATATAAATAGGCGCAATACCTTGTAATTGTTCTACACTATGACCTTGTAAGGGCAATGAATATGGTGCATGGGCAAGACTTTGAATATTTTTTTTCAAAAAAATTGCTGTCATTGCTGTATTAGCCGCAAGACAAATTTGCTTAATTTTTACACTTGGATGAACGCTTTCAATAATATCTTGTAAGCAGTTATATACAAGTGTAGCAAGCGTCTGTTTTCCTTCATCCTGCATTGCTATAGCCAAGCGTGAAATAATATCAGCACCAGCACCCATTTGAGGATTTATTAAACGACCTTGATGTCTTATTATTCCGGTAGAGTTAAAAACTTGCCAACATAAAGAAGTAGTACCAAGATCTAAAGCCAAGCTACAATCTTCGCTTTGCTCCAAATTCTCAATAACTTTATTGGATTTTTTACTATTAAGTCTTTTAGCTGTAGAAAGGGTTAAGTGAATAACACTTTGCGTGGCAAAAAGATGTTCAAGATTATGGCGGCATGCCAAACGCCAATTTAAATCTATAGCCTCTTGCCCTAAAACACTTATTTCAATGTCTTTTGCATCGGGTGCTACTGAAAAGAATCTCACTTTGCAAGAGGCACATCGCCCAAGACCGGAACATAGAGCCGGAGCTGCTAATTTACCACTTAGCCAAAGACCTTGGGCAAGACTTTGCCCCTGTAATTTAAAATCAGGAAATATTTGTAAAGTGTCTTCTTCATCAAGCTGAACTAAGATGTATTTTGATTCTTTATCATTTGAATCATTGAGGGCATAAGTATTTTTTGACATGACAAGCTATATCCTGAGTAATGATGTAGGTCAAATGGTTTTATTTTTGAAATGTTAGACAGCAGGAATTAAAGCGTTGATGCTGGTACTCTTAGAAGCTAATAAAGCTTATTAAAAAGATTACCCCGTATTAGCGTAAAAACTAATACGGGGTAATCTTTATCATTATTAACTTAAGGCAGCCACGAATGATAAGGGGGTGTTAATTCACCGTGCTAACTCGCTTTCTGCTACAACAGATTGCGAGTTCCCTTTTTTTCGGCTTCCTTAAAATTAATATAAGCATCTTTAACATCCTTGGCAAGTTTTTTTGCATCATAAAATGAAATTATTACCAAGCTTGTCCGCACCACATGGCATTCTAATTTCAAGTGTTTTTGCACGTTAACGTAGTTTTGCGACCTAACACCACTTTCATAGCGTTTTTTTTCGTAATGCCCCTTCATATTGCCGTAAGTCACTGCTGCGCACTCTCACAATCGAAATGATGTGATGAAAGCTTACCAAAATATTTTACAATACTTGCATCAAGTTTTATGAATAAAATCCGATAGAATTTACACGTGCGCTTTACTTTCTTAAAATTTGCTTATATTTTTTCAACCTTGATATCGTCAAATCAAGGTCAATTATTTAAGCATTGTTAGCTGAACGCCTTTTAATCTACTGCTATAAAAAGTTGATATAAAGGTATTTAAGTATATTTTAAGATTACAATAACGCACTTTTGTCTTGATTTGACTGGCTTTTTTTTAAGCCACACAGCCTATTTGGGGAAATCTTTTATTAAGGTTTCCCCTTCTTTTTTTGTACGAGCTTTAAATTCTCTTGCAATATCCATAAATGCTGGCATAATAAAAACCATGAGTACAAAAAAAGTTATAGACCCTTTAGAAGGTTTAGCATATCTTTATTTTGACCCAAGTAGTGAGCAGATTGGTAGTATCCCTAATGATGCGCAATGTTTCGAACTTTGGGACAATTATGCTATGGTGGACAGCGTGCGAGAGCACTCTTTGGCTGTGGCGGATTATGCAACTGCTTTAGCTAATTTAACCTTAGAAAATGGACATACAGTGTGTGTAAAGTCGGTTCGAGCGGCAGCTCTTTTGCATGATGTCGCAAAAAGTTATACCATTTTTCACGGTGGAAGTCATGCACAAATTGGAGCATCATGGGTCGTGCAAGCTACTGGCAATAGACGTATAGCTCAAGGCGTTGCCTTGCATGTGCATTGGCCTTTTGCACTACCGCAAAATGTCTGTATTTTACCATTTTTGATTATCTATGCTGACAAACGTATGCTGCATGATAAATGTGTCAGTTTACACAAACGCTATGAAGATTTATTGGACCGCTATGCTATAACTGAACAGCATAAAATATCTATAACCATGTCTTATCAGCAAGGTAAGGACATTGAAAATGCGCTTTCGACGCAATTGGGGTGTGAGCTTGATGCGTATACTTTTGATAGCGGGCGGATGGTCCTGCGAGCGTGAAGTTTCTTTAAGTGGTGCCAAAGTTTTAGAAAAAACATTACAACAATTAGGACATGTAGTTACATTTTTTGATTTAAGCATTGGCTTTGACGATTTATTAAATATAGCAAAAAAACATGACTTTGCATTTATTAACTTACATGGTGCACCTGGAGAGGATGGTCTTGTACAAGCCATGCTTGAAAGTGTTGGTATACCATATCAAGGAAGTCAAGCACAGGCATCTTTTTTAGCCCTACATAAAGCTGCAACGAAGCAAATTTATCGGCAACATAACATTCCGACTCCGGATTGGGAGTTTTTGCCGACTATGCCTGCTGATTCTTGGAAATCATCCCTACCCTTCCCTATTTTTGCCAAGAGCAATACCGGCGGTTCATCTCTTTTATTATTTTGCGTAAAAACAGATGCTGAACTTAAAAGCGCATTGACCGAAATTTTTACTTCCGGTAACGAAGCTCTACTAGAAACAAGTATTGCCGGAGATGATGCCACTTGTGGGATTTTAGGTGAACAAGCCCTACCCCCAATTTTAATACGCCCATTAGCCGGAACTTTTTTTGATTATAGCAGTAAGTATGCACAAGGTGGTGCAGAGGAACTTTGCCCTGCCCCCCTACCTCCACACATTAACGCTACAATGCAAGAACTAGCTTTAAAAGCTCATAAAGCCGTACTGATTTTCGCATTACTCCCGATGGTCAAGTGCTAACTTTAGAAACTAACACCTTACCCGGCATGACTGCCACAAGCCTTATTCCTCAAGAAGCCCAAGCAATAGGCATTAACTTTGCTGATTTGCTTAAAAAATTAATTGAACTAGGACTGCAAAGAAATTAATTGTTGTATGCTTTAAATTTTGTAAAAGGAGTTTTTTACATGCCAATTCCCATTTTAGTTAAAGAATCCCTAATACCGGGTACCACAAGTAAGCTTATTTTGCATGCACCGCATATAGCAAAAAAGACCTTACCCGGTCATTTTGTCATGCTAAGACTCACAGAGCATGGCGAGCGTATCCCCTTAACTATAGCAGATTCAAATCCTGAAGCCGGAACCATAACAATAGTATATCTTGTTTTGGGAAAAACTACTGCCATCTTAGAGTCATTTAAAGAAGGTGATACAATTTTAGATGTCTGTGGACCTCTTGGAAAGCCGACAAAAATTGAAAAAAAAGGTACAATTATATGCGTTGGTGGTGGCACTGGTATAGCTGCTATGCACCATATAGCCAAGGGTCATCATCGCAAAGGCAATGAAGTTATTGGTATCATTGGGGCACGCAATAAAAGCTTACTTCTTTTTGAAAAAGAACTTTCTAGTTTTGTGGATACATTACTTATTTCCACTGATGATGGTAGCCATGGGTTTAAAGGTCTTGTAACCGATTTATTACTTGAAACCATAAATAATAGTAAAAAAATTAAAGAAGTTATTGCCGTTGGCCCTTTACCTATGATGAATGCAGTTGCTTCAACTACCAAACCCTTTGCCATTCCGACAACAGTTAGCCTTAATTCTATTATGGTGGATGGTATTGGTATGTGTGGAGCTTGTCGGGTAACAGTTGGGGGCGAGACAAAGTTTACTTGTGTTGATGGTCCTGAATTTGACGGTCATCAAGTTGACTTTGCTGAAATGCGTCGTCGTCTTTTTGCTTTTGCCGTTCAAGAAAAACAGTCCTTTGAACATTATAGGTGTACATGTCATGAAAAATAAAAAGAAAGTTATTGCTCCAAGAGTGCCCATGCCTTGCCTGCCTGCCAATGTGCGTAATCGTAATTTTGAAGAGGTGGCAACAGGTTATACTCGTGAGATGGCAAAGGAAGAGGCTGCAAGGTGTTTACAATGTAAAAAACCCAAATGCGTAGCCGGATGTCCCGTAGAAGTGCCCATTCCTCAATTTATTGCTGCGGTTACTCGTGGTGATATGGATTCAGCATATCGATTTATTAAAAGTACCAATAGTTTACCGGCTGTTTGCGGTAGAGTATGCCCGCAAGAAGTACAATGCGAAGGCAAATGTGTTTTAAATGCCAAAGGTCAAGCTATTGCCATAGGTCGCCTCGAACGCTACGTTGCCGATAATTATATTGCCAGTACAGCTTGTGAACAAGTAACTGGGACTAATGCTTGCGCTTTGCCAAATGATCGATTTAAAGTTGCCTGCTTAGGTTCAGGACCATCTTCTTTAACCGTTGCCGGATATCTTTCATCGCAAGGTATTAAAGTAGACGTTTATGAGGCCTTACATGAACCGGGTGGGGTTTTAATTTATGGTATTCCATCCTTTAGATTACCCAAGGACGTAGTGGCAACTGAATTAAATGGACTGCGATTAAATGGGGTGGATTTTAAGCTTAATTGGGTAGCTGGACGCACAGTAACAATTCAAGATCTTTTTGATGAAGGATATAATGCTGTTTTCATTGGAGTTGGCGCAGGATTGCCTCAATTCCTTAATATTCCCGGCGAAAGTCTTGTAGGTGTTTTTTCTGCCAATGAATACTTAACCCGAGCCAATTTAGGTCGAGCTTATCTTTTCCCTGAACATGATACCCCCATCTATCCGGGTAAAAATGTTACCGTATTTGGTGCCGGTAATGTGGCTATGGATGCTGCCAGAACAGCCATGCGCATGGGTGCTCAAAGTGTACATATTGTCTATAGACGTACCAAGGCAGAAATGCCGGCTAGACTTGAAGAAATTCACCATGCAGAAGAAGAAGGTATCCAATTAGAGCTTTTAGCATCGCCCATTAGCTTTAATGGAGATGAAAAGCTTAACCTAACTTCCGTAAGCCTTCAACGTATGGAACTTGGAGAACCAGATGCTTCAGGACGCTGTCGACCTGTACCGATAGAAAATGATATTTATGAATTACCAACAGACCTTGCCATAGTTGCCCTTGGCACAAAGGCAAATCCCATTTTGCTTGAAGCTACACCAGATTTAGCATTAAATAAATGGGGTCACAT
>CAYJDL010000111.1:6401-7302 GCA_964368885.1 uncultured Desulfovibrionaceae bacterium
GATGAACTTACCGGAGAAACATCTATACCCAATGTCTTTGCCGGCGGCGATATAGTTACTGGTGCTGCCACCGTTATTCTAGCCATGGGTGCCGGACGAAAAGCAGCTAAGGAAATTTGTAAAAGATTACTTGGGCAGTAACGATATTATTTTTTGTGGGGAAACCTTTTTGTAAACAAAAAGGTTTCCCCGTCCGCAAAATAATTGACCCTTCAAAAAAACTTTCAATAAGAATTTTTCCAAAGAAAAATTCTTTTATCAGCGTTTCCTTAAAGTTTTTTCTTTTAATCTAAAAAACGGCTAATTTCATCAACACCCTTTCTTGGTGTTGCTGGGGTTTCTGTAGCCGGATAACCATAAACTATAAGAGCTGCAACGGTTTCATCCTCAGGAAGTTCTGCTATTTTAGCAAGTTGCTCATCGTTTATAATACCCATAATGCAAGTGCCAACGCCATAAGCTTCAGCAGCAAGGCAAAAAGTTTGACAAGCAATACCGGCATCAAAAACTTCCCAAACATGTCCCTTATTTGTTGAAAACTCAGCTTTTTCAGGGTCAAGTTTGCCACTTTTACCCTTAACAAAACTTAATACCAAAACATTTTTTGCATTTTTTAAAGTTTTGATATTATAGGCAAATTCATTAACACCATCGGTAATGCACTGCTGAATTTTTTCTGGATTTGTAATAAATGTATAACGAGCTATTTGATAATTAGCCCAAGAAGGTGCAAAGCGTGTAGCCTCCATAATCTTCTCAATTACTTCTTTGCTAACTAATTCATCTTTATAAGCTCTAACACTTCTACGACTTTTAATAAGCTCAATACCCTTAGTATTTTCCATGAATAATTCCTTTGGTCTTTTGAGGTTAGCTTAAATCTTGAGTAAGCTCATGAATT
>CAYJDL010000111.1:7312-7701 GCA_964368885.1 uncultured Desulfovibrionaceae bacterium
TGCTTTTTAAGATGTTCTGCGCTTTCCCATTTTTCATAAAAAATCAAGGTATTTTCATCATTATTATCGGTATGTAAATTATAAAGAATGCAACCTTCTTCGGCTCTGGTAGGTGGAATTAACATTTCAACTATAGCTGCATGTAAAACTTTTCCTTGTCCTGCTTTTGCCTTAACAATTGCTACTACACTAACTTCTGTGGAACTCATATTTACTCCTAAAATTATATTGTAATTTCCCTAAAAATGCCATTAGCACGCTAAAAATCTTCTGTCAATGTTTCATGCTAGGTTATTGCGCTTCTAACACTCTACAGTAAAGATATTATTATATAAAATATTTTATTAAATTTTTACCACAAAAATTATAAATCAGCACTTACTAATTTA
>CAYJDL010000112.1:0-3879 GCA_964368885.1 uncultured Desulfovibrionaceae bacterium
AAAAGTATCTTTTTCATAGGCTAAGCCCTCCTTATAAGCTTACACCGTGCCGATGCAATAAAAAAGGGCAACCATGAAGTTAAACAATAGACTTTTTCTAGAAAGTAAGCAAGGTGCATTTCATAGCATTTTTTGCTTGCCAAGCTCTGAGATAATGCTTATATTTCTTGCTAAGGGAAGCAGAAAAAAGGAAGCTCGCAATCTGCTACTAACAGAAAGCGAGCTGGCACGGTGAATTAACACCTCCTTATTTTCATGGTTGCCTTGATATTAGACTGTTTTTAAGCCTCGTATTAGTTGTTCGCTAATACGAGGCTTAAGTTTTTAATAAGCGTTAGTGCTTAATAAAAGAAGCAGCATCAGCGATACTACGAAGATTAAAAGTATCTTTTTCATAGGCTAAGCCCTCCTTATAAGCTTACACCGTGCCGATGTAATAAAAAAGGGCAACCATGAAGTCAAAACAATAGACTTTTTCTAGAAATAGCGCAAGTTTTATGATTTTCTTTTTTTGCGGGGGGAAAGATGCCATCATCGCAAATGCGCTAATTTCATTTTAAATGAACTAAAAAGCATATATAAACTACAGGATTAAAGGAAAATGCTCTATTTTACGTCAGATCTTCATTTTTATCATGATAACATTTTGCAATACTGTAATAGGCCTGCAAATGCTTTTGACCTACAAATAAAAAATTGGAATGCTATGGTTAAAGAACATGATGAAATCTACATTCTTGGGGATTTTACATTGAAAGGTGCAGAAATAGTTAATGAAATTTTGCCTATGCTAAGTGGTAAAAAATACCTTATCAGAGGTAATCATGATAAATTTGTCAAAAAATCAACATTTATGTATGAACATTTTGTATGGGTAAAGGATTATTATCATTTTCACTATGAAATTGATGGGACAAAGCAGATGTTTGTCTTGTCACATTATCCTTTTTGGGTTTGGAATGGACAAGAGGAAGGGGCAATTCATCTTCACGGACATATACACGCTACAAAAAAATATAATGAAGACAATGCACAAGCTGGTTTTTTACGTTTTGATGTTGGGGTTGATGCCAATAATTATACCCCTGTAAGTTTAATGCAAATTATGGAGTGGGCGGCTGTTAATCCTAATAAGAGATATCCGGATTATCACTATCGTGAAAAATAGTAGATTTATATATATAAATTTTAACTAAGACATTGCTATGAAATATAAAAAAATACACCAAGAAGTTGAGCTTTTATGTGAAGGCAAGGGCACTTTGTTGTACCTTATAAAGTTTGGCTCACATCTTTATGGAACAAATACAGAAAATTCCGATACAGATTATAAAGGAATTTTTCTTCCCCATGCTAAGAATTTGATTTTAGAGCATAAATGTCGCTCCATCACTCAACATACTGCTTCTGATAATGCCAAAAACATAAGCGATGATGTTGATATAGATTTATGGTCTTTGCAGCATTGGTTAGACCTTTTAAAAAAGGGTGATACTAATGCCATTGATATGTTATTTTCATATACCAATAAAGATGTGCTTATCTATGTATCGCCCATGTTTGCAAAAATTTTTGAAAACCCCATGAATTATATAAACTTACGAGATAACACAGCTTATATTGCTTATGCTTATCATCAAGCCAAAAAATATGGATTAAAAGGAACAAGGCTACATTTGCTAAAATCAATTTATGATTATGTTAACAATGCCTTAAATGAAAATAAAATATGTGAGCAAGACCAATTTAAGGTATTAATACCAGATATTAAAAATTTATTTTTTAACGAAAAGCTTTGCTTTGATAAGGTGGATAATCAAGGGGCAAATATTCTATATATTTTGGGTTCTGGCTTTCATGAAAAAATTAAGGTTTCAGAGGTAATCACAAGGCTTAAGGTCTCATATACCAAATATGGTACACGAGCAATTTTAGCTGAAAAAAATGAAAATGTTGATTGGAAAGCCATATCCCATGCTATGCGCTGCATATTTCAAATAAAAAAGCTTGCCCAAAGCGGACATCTTGTATTTCCGCTTAGTGAAGCAGACTATTTAATGAAAATCAAGACAGGAAAATTTTCGTGGAAGGAATGCGAAAAAAATATTGCTGATGGGCTAGCCGAACTTGAAACCTTGGTCAATGAACTGCCACAAAACTCACTAATAAATCAAGTGCATGAAAAAACAATTTTATCATTTTATCCTCAAATAAGCACATAGATGCTAAATCTCATTATTTTTTAAATTGCGTAAACAATTTAAATAAAAGAATTTTTCTTTAGAAAAATTCTTATTGAAAGTTTTTTTTAAAGGGGTTTGGGGAAAGCTTTTTTTTCAAAAAAAGTTTTCCCCAAGAAAAAAAATAAACCATCTTTTTCCTAAATTTTCCCCAAGAAAAAAAAATAAACCATCTTTTTCCTAAATTTTCCCCAATTTATTCCAACACCCCAGTCAACAACAAGGGGTACGCTTAGCTGTTCTTGGCTTGGGTTAATGTTACACATTAACTTTTCAACTAGCGATGCGGCCTCTTGGGCATTATTTTCAGGAACTTCAAAAACTAATTCATCATGCACTTGTAAGGCTAATTTAGCTTGTAATTGCAAAAGATTATCATCATTAGATACTGCTAACATAGCTAGCTTAATAATATCGGCAGCTGAACCTTGGATAACTGTATTAATGGCTTGACGACGGGCTAGGGCAAATTTCATTCCATTTGTAGAATGAATGTCGGGCAAAGTACGTTTTCTTCCGGTTAAAGTGCTAACATAGCCAAGTGCTTTGGCTTGTTCTTCTATGCTATCATAAAATGCCTTAAGTTTATCAAGGTGTTTAAAGTAATTTTCAATAAATTCCTTAGCCATTGGGGTAGTTATGTGTAATTCTTGAGCAAGTTTTTGGGCACCCATACCATAAATAAGACCAAAATTAATGGTTTTAGCATTGCGCCTTTGATCACTACTTACTTCACTAGGTTCAATACCATAAATTAAGGCGGCAGTATTGGTGTGAATATCCATATTTTCTTGAAAAGCATGTAAAAGTACAGGGTCTTGAGACATATGAGCCAGCACTCTTAATTCAATTTGAGAGTAATCGGCAGAAATTAACATTTGACCAGCTCTTGGAATAAAGCAAGTGCGCATGCGCTTTCCCAATGAACCACGCACAGGAATATTTTGTAAGTTGGGATTGCTAGAAGATAGCCTGCCTGTGGCTGTTGCCCATTGATTAAAATTACTATGGATGCGCCCTTGAGTGTCCATAAGTTTTGGTAATGGTTCAAGATAAGTAGAGCGCAATTTTTCCAATTTACGAAATTCCAATACTGCATCTACTACCGGATGACCACTTAATTTTTCAAGCTGCTCTTGAGAGGTTGAAAGCTGACCTTTTTTTGTTTTGCCCTTACTTGGTAGTTTTAAAGTTGAAAAAAGCACTTCGCCAAGTTGCTGAGCAGAGCGAAGATTAAATGTCGTTCCTGCTGCTTCAAATATTTCCTTCGTTCTTGCGTCAATATCAGTTTGAACATCTTCAAGAAAATGACTAAAAGCAGTTTGGTCAATAGCAATTCCAAGCTCTTCCATTTGAGCTAAAACAGAGATAAGTGGCAATTCTAATTGTGCATATAGATTGTCAAGTTTTTCATCTTTTAATTGTTGTTCTAAACCTTGAGCTATATCTATGGCTAAAGCCGCAGGGAGTTTTTGTGCCGGATTTTCAACGCCTTGGCTAAAATGACTCCATTGAACTGCAATTCGTGACCAAGCATAATCTCTATCTTCAGGGCGTAATAAATATGCCGCAAGACCTAAATCAAAACAAATATTTAAGGGTAAATTTTGCCATGCCGCATCATGACGCAAAAAATGTT
>CAYJDL010000112.1:3889-5098 GCA_964368885.1 uncultured Desulfovibrionaceae bacterium
TAAATCTGCTATAACAATACGCTTTGCTTGACTTAACCAAGTAATTATTTGGGCAGGTTCAATGTCCGGTAATTGCCAATGTTTGGCTTTATTATCAATATACATTCCAAGTACATAGCCTTGCTCATGCCTTAAATGCGGATAAAGATTTGTTACAAAAATTGCTACAATTTGTTCGTTACAAGGTGGTAAATCTTGAATATTATTTATAATAATAGGTTTTTCTGGAATAAAATCCTCATCATTAATATTGGGCGCAAAAGGGTCTTGTCCACCAAATGGATCGGCATAATCGAATAAAGATGCTTGTTGTACGGAAGAAGTGTTTATATCTTGCGCAATAGGGACATTTTTAGTGGTACTAACTTTAAAATGATCAGTACGCAACATGCTTTGAACTTCACGTTGTAAAGATGTTAATTCAAATGTTTGGAGGAAATTAAGTATATTATCGGGTACCAAGGGTTGAATGTTTAAATCTTCTTCTTGCAGTTGCGTACAACACTCAACATTTAAGGTAGTAAGCTGACGATAAAGAAAGATATTTTCTATAAATGGGCTGATTTTTTGCTGCATTTTAGGAGGTAAACGTTCAAGACCATCTCGTATATCCTCAAGAGAGGAAAAATCCATAAAGATTTTTTGGGCAGTTTTTGGACCAATTCCGGGAACTCCAGGGATATTATCGCTGGTATCTCCCATTAATGCTTGTACATCAGGCCATTGACTAGGGGTAAGGCCTGTTGTTTGAGTAAAGTCTGCCGCAGAAATTAATTTTTCATCTTTTCCGGCTGGATCCCAAAGCCACACATTGTCACTTAAGCATTGTCGTAAATCTTTATCAGCACCTACAATAATAACAGGCATTTGTTCACTATATTTTTTAGATAAGGAAGCAATGCAATCATCAGCTTCACATCCTTCTGAAACATGTAGTGTTATTCCAAGGCTTTGAACCATACGTTGAATTGGTTCAAATTGCTGCACCAATTCTTCCGGTGTAGCGTCACGATTAGCTTTATAAAGGGGGAAAATATCATGGCGAAAGTTTTTACCTCTACCATCCATGAAAAAAACACATTTTTCCGGCTTTTGTTCTCGTAAGATACGCAAAAGTAAACGTGTGATCATATATAATGCATTTGTTGGAAAGCCATCAGAACGTTGTAGGCTGCGATTAGCGTAAAAACCACGGTAAATAAAGGCTGT
>CAYJDL010000112.1:5108-7665 GCA_964368885.1 uncultured Desulfovibrionaceae bacterium
CGGTACCATCCACTAAGAAAAGTGGCTTTTCAATATTTAGACGCTTTTCTAAAAGCATAAATTCCTCATTTAATAAAGGATTACGAGAACGCTGGTTTTTTTGGGAAAAACCTTTATGGTGGATTGGCAACTAAAGTTTTTCCCAAAAAATTAATTATTCAGCTTAATCACAAAAGCTTTCTCTATCTTCCAAGGTCGACCTTCATCTTTTCCGGTACATTTATAGTGATAGAGCGTTTAACAGCAGTTGAATTTTTGGCAGGAACAGTTAAATCCCAAAGAAGTGTATTGTCAGGTCCTGCTTTTGCCTTTGGCATATCATTATATTTTACTGAAATATTTTCAGGTCCGACTTGCACTTTTGGTTCTTCGATACGCACTTTTACGCTTTTACTACGCTTATTATATACAGTATAGACCCAATTCCAAACGTATACTTTTTCTTTATTAATAATGCCGCTTTGTTCGCTTTTGCGTACATTTCTTTTAATATCAACAGTAACAAGAGGATCTGGTCCAAAGAAAAGGTCTACTTCATTTGCGTTAGGTTGAAATCTTCCTTTACCGACAACTACTCCATCAAGTAAATAATTGGCTTGTCCTACAGGTAGGAAAAGGTCTTTTAAGTTATATTTGGCACTAAGCCACACTGTGCCGTCGGGATTATAACGTGTATTTGGTCTGGCAATACGCTCAAGAGGTATTTCAGCACTTTTTTCCAAGAGAACTATGGAGCTTTTACCTTCGGGAATAACTAATTGCTTATTCATTGTCCAAGAAGATAATGTTGCGCTGTCCTGAAATGAGGCTACGCTATCGGCTTGTACTTGATTACTCATTGCCACGGGCATTTCTCTTGTTTTAGAGTATAAAATTTGTTCATTTCTTTCAGAAACAATCCAAGGTTGTATGGCATTAGGTGTTGAGTTTGTGCCATCAATGGTGCTAAATTCTATTTCGGTATTATCCCAATCTAAATTGCTATGTTATGGAATCATAATTTGAATTAGCAGATACATTATAACTTGGTCTCCAATGACTATCCTCTAAAGTATAGGCATATTTTACATGAATAATACTTTGAGCGGGTAGGGGAGTATCAAGGACAACTGTCATTTTTTGGCTCATAGCGGTTTTAAATGACATTTGATTAACTAAATTTTTAGCATTTTGCCAAGCTCTATGCTTAGCTGACTGTTGACTTGAGACTTGTGAAAGTTCAGTTAAAATGCTTTCCAGCTCATCGGTTTTACCTTCTTTAATATGTTCAACATATTTTTCCTTTAATGCTGCATAGCGTACCTGTAAAGTATCCACCATTGAAGCTTCAAGATCTATTATGCTTTCAAGACTTTTTCTTTGCTTTTCTAAAGAACCTTGAGCAGGAAAAGGTTCAGCCATTGTTGTATACCAAGTCAAAATTTGTCCTTGGCTTTTACCGTCCACAAGGGGTAATGATAGCTGAAGGTCCTTAGCATTTTTGGGTAAGGAAATAAGTAATACTTTTTGATTATTACTATCAATTAAGCGCATTTTGTTTTGTGCAAAAACTCTGGCGTTTTGCTGATTTAGAATAACTTTATAAGGCACAGCGGGTAAACCGAGCATACTATCATTAATATTGGCACCCTTAAAGGCTTTTTCTTCCGCTGATAATTCTTCACTACTTTGCGTAGCTAGGCTTGGACTTGCTAAGCCCAATAAACCTATTGTGCAAAGAGCGCAAACTGTATTAATTGCATTGTTTTTCATCTTTTCTCCTTAAATTACGATGCTGAAAATTATTTTTTTATGTTAAAATATTTTATGCCCTTGTAACCAATGGGACACTACCTTTCCTTTTAGAGTTTGTCCTTTAAAGGGAGTATTACAACTCTTGGAATATAAATTTTGTTCATTAACTTGCCATGTTTTTTCAGGGTCAAAAAGGAAAAAATCAGCTCTATCATCAGGGTTAAAATTGTTAAAGGGTAACTTGAAGATTTGTGCTACCTTAGTGCACCAAAGACGCTGAATATCCCCGCTGTTAAGTATACCTTGTTCTACTAATTGCCAAGATAAAGATAGGGCTAAGTCTAATCCTGTCAAACCGTTAGGCGCTTCATCTAAAGGACCATCTTTTTCATGCGCTGCATGGGGAGCATGGTCGGTTACTAAAATATCTATTGTACCATCTTTTACAGCTTTTCTTAAAGCATCTCTATCTTTTACAGTGCGTAAAGGTGGATTAACTTTAGAATTGGTACCATAATTTTCTAAAGCTGTATCGTCTAATAAAAGATAATGTGGGCAAGTTTCTGCCGTAACTTGAACGCCACGTTCTTTTCCCCAGCGTATAAGGTCAACTGCCGACTTACATGAAACATGGGCAATATGTACCGGAATATTTAAATATTCTGATAGCAAAATATCCCGTGCAACTTGCATAGCCTCACCAACATCTGCTTGACCCTTAATGCCAATACGACCACTAACAATACCTTCATTCATATGCGCGCCTTTGGCAAGGGAGGAATCTTCGCAGTGGTCAATGACAAGTAAGTCCAAATCAGCGGCA
>CAYJDL010000113.1:0-1822 GCA_964368885.1 uncultured Desulfovibrionaceae bacterium
CTTTGCGATTTAAACCTATTAACGCTTTTGCATAATAATAATTAATATACCCAACACGTTTTTGCGCACTTAAGGAACTTAAAACACGTTCAGCTTCGGCAAATTGTTTAGTATTAATAAGCAAAAGGGCTAACTCTACTTGCCCGTCAATATTCTCAGGGTGCGTGTTAATAAAAGCTTTTATATGAGTAATAGCCTCTTGATTTTTACCTAAACCTTGGAGAATTTCAGCATAAAACATATTCAAAGATACACTATGAGGATGATATGCAAGTCCTTGCTTTATAAAAGCGGCAACCTCACCTTGACGATTTTCAAGAGCCCAAGCACCAGCATCAACGTATACAAATTCAGGTAATGGCACTTTACTAAGTTCTTTTATAGTTAAAAGAATTCCCTTTGTATCTCTATTAATCATAGCTCGATTAAACAATAAATACAAATATATAGTATGAGCATCAGGTCGATAGCTAACATATCCCTTTACACTATTTAGAATAGGCTGCGAAGGTGCGCCTACCTTAGGTGTATTATTCTTCGCAAAGTATATAATATCATCCTGAGCAGCGCATCCGCCTATGCAAAGAAAAAGACTACAAAAAAATATGGTACAAAAAGCGCAAGTGTTTTTTATTGTATTTTTCATATTATGTATTTATCCAATCTTCAGAGAAGTCTTTAATATCATTACTGAAATGCTGGCGCAACTTTTCTAAAAGTCTAGCTTCCAATTGACGCACTCTTTCTCTGGTTACATTGTATTTTTCACCAATTTCACGCAAGGTCACAGGTTCATCAGTAAGCAATCTATTGTGTAAAATATAGTTTTCTTTTTCATTAAGCTTTGGAATAATACTTTGCAAGTGCTCTTGTACTAGTTTAGAAATTTCGGTACTTGCAATGCTATCTTCAATTCCAGGCTCAAGAGCCGGCAAAAAATCCATGCGTGAAGCACCGCCAGTAGCATCATTTACTTGAATATCTAATGACATATCCGATGCGCCAAGCCGTTGTTCCATCTCATATATTTGGTCAACGCTAACGCCAAGTTTTTCTGAAAGCATGGCAGCATCAGGGTCAAAACCTTGTGATATTAACTTTTGGCGTTCTTTATTGAGGTTAAAAAATAATTTTCTCTGCACTTGAGTTGTGCCAATTTTAACCATACGCCAATTATTCATAATAAATTTTAAAATATAGGCTTTAATCCAAAATGCTGCATAATATGAAAATTTTATACCTTTATCAGGGTCAAATTTATTCACAGCCCGCATTAGCCCAACATTTCCTTCTTGGATTAAATCTAAGACATTTTGCATCCAGCGGCGTTGAAAGTCCATAGCAATTTTAACTACAAGGCGTAAATGAGAAGAGACCAAGCGAAAGGCAGCATCAGAATCACCATAATTTCGCACTCTATGGGCTAAATCTTGCTCTTCTTCAGGCTTTAACATGGGAAATCGACTGACTTCTTTTAAGTAAAGATGTAAATTGTCATAACTTGACGAAACTCTTGGTAAGGCCGCTGTGGACCGAAGAGCTACCTTGTCATGCTCCATATCAGATTCTAAATCATCATGATCAAGGTCATCGTCAATATGTTCTCCTAGGCCATCTCCAATGTCACTTTCTAAATCTTCACTTAACTCGTCTTCAAGATTATCAATTTCAAGATTATCAATATCTTGCAAATCATCTGTATCAAGATCAATAGCTTCATCACCCATTTCCAATGTTGAAGCATGAACAAGACCATCTGAAGCAACTTCATTTTCTACTTTCAAGTTAGCAAGAGCTATTTTTGCTTGCACTTGCTCCTTGG
>CAYJDL010000113.1:1832-6838 GCA_964368885.1 uncultured Desulfovibrionaceae bacterium
TTCTCTTACTGCCAACTTTGGAAGAAGAGGCACTCTTAACAGTAGTCTTCGTATTATTTTTCATATATTTTCTCGATTGTTATGCTGTGGGAACAGCCAGTGCAGACGCCGTGAAAATGTACTAATTTTAAAATGTCATTTTTCGCATTTTTGAGTAATAAAGATGCAAGACAAGGCGAACACTTTAAACATAGCATATAATGTAGAGGTAGCACAACCCAAAAAAACGCTCTCAAAAATTTTATTTTCAATTTTAATATTTTTTATTTAAATAAATTTCACATATTAATTAAATATTTTTCCTTTTAAACTTTGTTTTGCTTTTTTTACTGATATATGTTTGACTTGTAAAGGCTCAAGGCGATTAATAATCATTTACATTAATGCAACTTTAATATATAGTTTTTTCATAATTAAGTGTGTGGAAGTATCCATAAGGATGGTATAAAATGAATCATTTTTGTCAAACCCTACGACAAGGGAAATTTTTACTATTAGATGGAGCAATGGGTACAATGCTCCAATCAGCAGGCTTGCCCGTAGGCATGAGTCCAGAAGAATTTTGTCTTGCAAAACCTAACACTTTGCAAGAAATTCATGAAGCTTACATTCAAGCTGGCTCTGATATAATTTTGACTTGTTCCTTTGGTGGAAATGATTTTAAAATGCCTCAAGGAATGGATGTTTTTTCTTATAACTCCAAGGTTGCCAAGATTGCTCAAAATGCTAAGGCATCTGCACAATCTTTTAAAGGGCAAAGTAGACCCATTTTTGTAGCCGGAGATATTGGTCCAACAGGTCACTTTGCAAGACCATTGGGAAATGTTGAACCGATGCAATTAGTTCAAGCTTATACTGAGCAAGTTCGAGGACTGTTGCATGGTGGTGTGGATTTATTTTTTGTAGAGACACAATTTGATTTAGCAGAAGCTAAAGCTGCGGTGGTAGCCATAAGAAGGCAATGTAATTTACCTATAATGGTTTCCATGACCTTTGAAGATGGGGTTAGTTTAACAGGAACAACTGCGGAAATTTTTGTAGAAACCATGCAAAACTTAGGCGTGGTTGCTCTTGGAACTAATTGCAGTGCCGGACCTGAGCAAATGGTACCAATCATAGAGCAAATGCTTTCATATGCAAAAGTACCTGTACTTGTAGAACCAAATGCCGGTCTACCGGAATTAATAGATGGACAAACGGTATTTCGCCTAAATCCGGAAAACTTTGCTCAAAAGACAGCTCGCTTTGCTGCGGCAGGCGTACAGTTACTTGGTGGATGCTGTGGCACTACCCCAGAACATATTTATGAACTAAAGCGATCTATTGAAGGATTAGAATTGCGTCGCCCATCTCTTCCTGTTGGTGCTGGCAGTATTGCCTTAACATCCAGATCCCAAATAGTTCGCATAGGCGAAGACCATCCACTTACAATTATAGGTGAAAGAATTAACCCCACCGGCAAAAAGCAACTTACGGCACAATTGCAAGCGGGAGAATATAGCCTTGCCTTAAACTATGCCAAGGAACAAATAGCCACCGGTGCTCCTTTATTGGATGTAAATGTCGGTGCGCCCATGGTAGATGAAAGTGTGCTGTTACCAGAGCTCATTTTACGTTTAGTTGAAAACTGTGATGTACCACTCTCATTGGATTCATCAAATATGGACGCCATAGCTAAGGCCTTACCATATTGCCCAGGTTCAGCTTTAGTGAATTCAATTAGCGGTGAGGCTGGTCGCATGGAAGTTCTTGGTCCGCTATGTCGTGACTTTGGAGCACCTTTTATTTTATTACCACTGAAAGGAAGAAATTTACCCGTAAGAGCAACAGAGCGTATTGCAATTTTAGAATCACTATTAGAACAAGCAGATGCCCTTGACATTTCTCGACGGCTAATTATGGTAGATGTATTAGCTTTAGCGGTATCATCAAAAGGCGAGGCAGGGCGTCAATGTCTTGAAACTATTCGCTGGTGTACTCGTGAGGGTTTACCAACTACTATAGGTCTTTCCAATGTTTCCTTTGGCTTACCGGCTAGAGAGTTGCTTAATGCAACGTATTTTGCTTTATGCATTGGAGCCGGACTTAGTTCTTGTATAGGTAATCCATCCAATGAAAGACTTTTAGAAGTGCGTGATTGTGCAGATGTATTACTGTGTAAGGATGTTAATGCAGATAATTTCATCAATGCTTATTCGCAATGGACAAATGATAAAGCACAAAACAATTCAACCCAAGAAGCAAGAAATATCAGGAAAGCTAAGAAAAGTGACGTAACAAATGTCTTTGATGCTGTAATTTCAGGTGAAAAACATCTTATTATCGGTCTTGTAAATGCTGAGCTAGAGCAAGGTACAGACCCTTTGACCTTAGTACAAGAAAAGCTTATACCTGCTATTACAGAAGTTGGGGTGAAATATGAAAGGAAAGAATATTTTTTACCACAGCTTATTCGTTCAGCCGAAACCATGCAAATTGCCTTTGCACATATTAAACCACAGTTAGAAAAAATGCGAGGACCAGAAAAGCGTCCGGTGGTTGTGTTGGCAACGGTTGAAGGTGACATTCACGATATTGGAAAAAATATCGTCGCTTTGCTACTTAGTAATCATGGTTTTGAAGTCATTGACGCTGGCAAGGATGTAAAGGCTAAGGATATTTTGGATTGTGCCGATAAGCACAATGCTGATATAATAGGTCTTTCAGCTTTAATGACAACAACTATGGTACGGATGGAGGATACAATCAAGCTTGTAAAAGAGCGTCAAGCTCCGTATAAAGTGATAGTAGGCGGAGCAGTTGTTACACAAGCTTTTGCAGACGCAATAGGAGCCCACGGCTATTCAGCCGATGCAGTCGACGCAGTTCGTCTGGCGAAATCTTTAATCGTTTAAAGGAAAACACTATGAAAACATTATATTTATTTAAATTATCACTTTGCATATGCTTTGCATTAATTGCTTTACCACTGCAACTAAATACAAGTCATGCTGAAGGTTCATCTTTACAAGTAAATTCAGCCGTTGATGTACATCAACATACAATGCTTGTAGCAAGTAATTCAAGTTCTTCAAGTTCTTCAAGTTCTTCTAGTTCTTCTAGCTCTTCAGGTTCAAGTAGCGATAATGACGCTCCAGTACAAGTTTCAAATAGCGGGCCTGTAAAAGATATTAACTTAGACCAATTAGGTGATATTGTAGGAAAACATGAAGGAAAAGTTGTGATACTTAACTTTTTTGCAACTTGGTGCCCTCCATGCAAAAAAGAAATTCCAAGCCTTGTTTCTATTACCAAAAAAAGAGGTCGTGAAGTTGTAATTATTGGTTTATCAATTGACCAAAAACCGGAGTTGCTACCTGATTTCATAAAAGAATTTAATATCAATTATCAAGTATATAGAGCAAAAAGTGATGTTAGAAGCACTTTTGAGGTAAAGTCAATTCCTCATAATGCAGTTTTTGACGCAACAGGTGAGCTAGTTGCAAATGAGTCCGGCTATGTTAGTGAAAGAGAATTTAACAATTTTATTGATAAACTAGGCAAAAATAACTAATGAATCAAAATGTGGTTGTGCATCGTGCAACTATGCATGATGTTAAAGATATTCATCTTATGCTTATGGATTGCGCAAAGCAAGGACAGTTATTGCCTCGAGCTTTGAGCCATCTATATAGGCATATTCGGGACTTTTATGTAGCAAAAACTCCTGACAATAAGGTAGTTGCTTGCTGCGCCTTGGCGCCTGCATGGGAAAATTTAGCAGAAATTTGTTCTTTAGTTGTAGTTAATTCCATGCGACGCCAAGGTCTTGGAAGACTTGTTGTCGAACGCTGTCTTGCAGATTGTCAGGAACTTAAAATCAATAAGGTTTTTGCTTTAACCTATCAAGAGGATTTTTTCCTTAGCCTTGGTTTTAGCATTGTAGAAAAAGATGTTTTGCCTCAAAAAATTTGGGCCGATTGTGTGCATTGCCCTAAATATCCTGATTGTGACGAAACAGCTGTAATCTTAAATCTTTAGGAGTGAACGTGAAGGTTAAGGCTCTTAAGTCCATAATAAGTAAACAAGAAATTAATTCACGCTTAGCAGAGCTTGGCAAAGAGATAGATGTTTTTTATAATGATGAACCCTTGGTAGTTATTGGAGTTTTAAAGGGGGCATTTGTCTTTTTGTCAGACCTTGTTCGCAATATTAATAGTCTGAACGTTGAGGTTGATTTTGTTCGAGTGGCAAGTTATGGATATTCTGAATGTTCTGCTCAGTCAGTAAATATGAGCAAGGACATAGAATTAGATATTAATGGTAAGCATGTATTATTAGTTGAAGATATAATTGATACAGGACACAGTCTGCACTATTTATACGATCTTTTTTCCAAACGAGGCGCACTATCATTGCGTACCGCTGTTTTTTTAGATAAAAAGGAAAGAAGAGAGGTAAAAGTTCAAGCTGATTTTATAGCATTTACTATTGAAAGTGGTTTTGTTGTGGGTTATGGTCTAGATTTTGCAGAAAGATTTAGACAACTGCCAGAAGTTTGTATAGTCGAGTTTGAATAGTCGAGTTTGAATAAATAAATTTTAGTAGTCCATCACCCCAGAAGACCCGCAGGAGTAAAGTGTGGAAGTACAATGCCCAAAGTGCCAAAGTAAATTTCATCTCCCAGACTCTGTTTTACGTCCCAATGTAAAATTGCGTTGTTCGGTATGTAAAAATGTTTTTCGGTATGAAGAACCTGCCAAGCAAGATGTAATTTCACCAACATATGATTCACCTTCTCACAGTATAGGCGAGAATTTGGATTCTGATGCTGGCTTAGACTTTGACTCCTCTTCATCTACAAAAGCAAAGAAAGAAGAGGAATCTAAGGGCAAAGGAAAGATTATCATCAGCTTGCTTGTTCTTTTATTATGCCTTGGAGGCGGTGGCGGTGTTTGGTGGTACATGTTTAAAGCACCGCAAGAAGCAAACAAAGTCGAAGGAGATGCTCCCAAGAGCTATATTGA
>CAYJDL010000113.1:6848-7614 GCA_964368885.1 uncultured Desulfovibrionaceae bacterium
GAAATGATGACTATGAGAGATGTGCGACAATATTCAGTTGACAATGAAAAAGTTGGCAAGATATTTGTTATTGAAGGAAAAGTTGTAAATTATTTTCCTACACCTAAGGAATTAATTAAAGTTGAAGCAGGCATCTATGCTGTTGACAATAGTGTTATAATGTCCAAAAACCAATTAGCTGGTGCAACTCTAACGCCTTTTCAATTAAAAGTTTTAAGCCAAGAAGAGCTTGAGTCAAATTTACACAATGAAATAGAAATCTTAACCAAAAATACCAATGTACCAAGCAATGGAGAAGTAGCATTCATGGTATTATTTTACAATCCTCCTCAAGAGGTCTCTGAGTTTGGTGTAAAAATATTTTCGGCTAGAGACGTTAAAAAAGAGTAACATGAGCACCAAGACACGTGAAGTTTTTGTATGCACTGCTTGCAGTGCTAAGACCTCTAAATGGCATGGTAAGTGCCCTACATGTCAAGAATGGAATACGCTTAACGCTCAGCAAGTAAGTACAAAAGCTCTAAAGTCTTCCAAAAGTATTTTATATGAAAATGCTGAACCTATAGAACTTAGTCAAGTTAATGACGCTGGACATGAAGCTTTCGGAACTGGACTTGAAGCCCTTGATAGAGTGCTAGGCAAGGGCTTTGTACCGGGTTCAGCAATTTTGGTAGGTGGAGAACCGGGCATTGGTAAATCAACTTTATTGCTACAAGTTGCCGGCGCAGTTGCAGCATTTGGGCGTAAGGTGATTTATGCAAGTGGT
>CAYJDL010000114.1:0-5122 GCA_964368885.1 uncultured Desulfovibrionaceae bacterium
GTATGAATTGTCCAGGTTTCACCATCATCAATTACGTCATAAGCAACAGCGTCTAAGGCGACTTCCATTATGCTTTCTTCATCATAGTTGACCTTATCAATGCTGATAACTCCTTTACGGTCAAACATAAAGGTTACACATCCTGTTTCACCCATGGATCCACCATGTTTAGTTAGTAAGTGCCTAACCTCAGCAACTGTGCGGTTTTTATTATCAGTTGCGGTTTCCACAATAACAGCAATGCCTCCAGGTGCATATCCCTCATATGATATTTCAAAAAGGTCGCCGCCGGCATCTTCGCCAGTGCCCTTGCGAATGGCACTTTCAATCTTATCCTTAGGTAAATTTACAGCCTTAGCAGCAGCAATGGCGGCTCGTAAGCGTGCATTAGCAGCTGGATCGCCTCCGCCTTTTGCTGCAATGATTATTTCTTTAGCAGCTTTTGTAAAAATTTTACCTCGTTTAGCGTCTTGGCGTCCTTTACGATGTTGAATATTTGCCCACTTACTATGTCCTGCCATACTTTAATCCTCTCAAATCAATGATTTAGCTAATAGATAATTTGTAAAATTAATCTTTATTTTAAATGCCTTTAAATTCATAGCCAATAAAAAAGGTTTCCTTACTTTCTTGGCGTGAGCTTTTAGGTTTAAAAGATTTAACCTTAGTGAAGGTTTTGCGCATTGGTAAAAGCAATTCTTGAATGTCTGGTCCCATAAAAATTTTGACTATAAAAAAACCTTTTTGTTTAAGATAACGTTGTGTTATATTAAAAGCTTCAAGGCATAATTCCAATGATCTCGCTTGGTCAGTAAATTTTGTGCCAGTAGTGCGTGGAGCCATATCGCTCATAATAACATCAAATGGTCCAATTTTTAGTAAATACTCTTCAAACTCTTGAGATCGATTAAAAACATCTTCTTGCAAAAATATAACATTTGAGGGAAAATCAACCTCAGTACTTTGAATATCGCAAGCTACAACTAGACCCTCTGTGCCTATTTTTTCGGCTGCACCCATGGACCAAGAACCAGGTGCCGCACCCAAATCGAGAATCTTCATGCCCTTGCGAAATAGTTTGAATTTATTGTCAATCTCTTTCAGTTTATATACTGAACGAGCGGGGTACCTTTGTTCTTTAGCTTTGCGAAAATAATAATCTCTGTATTCTTTCATGTTTCACCTGAGTGCAATATATGCTAAAAGTGACATATAGCCAAGCACATTATAAGGTAAAATAAAATTTTTTGGTGCTTGAGGAATGCTGATTTAATTTTTTTGAAGACTTATAAATAGAAGAAAAAGGGATAAAAAAATGAATATAAAACCTAAGGAAAATTCAAAAAACGTAGGTAGTCCGCAAAGACCGCAAAGGCTTAAAATACAAAGTGTTCAAGGAAAATTAATTACTCTCCAAGATGATCCTAATGCCTATATACGGCTATCAGCTTATGTAGAAGATATTAAAAATATACATATTCTTTTGGGGTGTGGACCTTTGCTAAATAAGAACATTGCGCAATTACCGCAAGAACTGTTAGAAGAGAAAAATAATGAGGTGTATGTGTTAAATAATGAAAATTATTACAAACATATACAAAGTAATTGTAAGATAATTACTAATTCAAATTTTAACTGGATAGAGTCTTGGCCACAGCATTGGCAAAGTTTGAGTTTGTCACAGCTAAAGCAATTTTTGGAAAAATCACACCAAAATTTTAACTTTTGGTGGTACAAACAAAATTTAGATATTAATAGTGACTTTTGGTTAAGTATATTGGGTGATATTCAAGCTTACATTTTGAAATTAGAAAAAATAAACTCTCAATTAGAAATTGTTAACCATCAGAACTCTGATGATAATGCTAATGGTGATCAGTCGATCATAATTGGAAGTAGTGCGGATAAGCTATTGTTTAAAGAAGTATGCTCAGCTTTTCAAGAAATGGGCTTTAATACAAAGCCATGCCCGCTGAATTTACAAGATTCTGGTTACCATATTACGGAAAACGCAAAGCTTTTCTTTTCACTTAACTTACAAGGTTTGGATAAAGATGGTTACGATTTTGCGCTCTTGCGTGCCTTGCGTATTCCTGTTGCGTTGTGGTTTGTTGATAATCCTTGGCATGTGCTTGCGCAATTGCGGTTACCGTGGTGGAAACAAGCAGTAATATTTGTTACTGATGAATCTTTTATTGAACAGTTAAACAAAGCAGGTGCGAATAAAGTTTATCACCTTCCCTTAGCAGTTGCGCAGCATATGTGGAATGCGCAGTCTCTTATTGCGCAATGTCGCAATGCAAGCAATGAAAGAGTGAATATTGCTCTTAATCTCGCAATTAATGCCACTTGCATATTTGTTGGTAATGCAAGCTTTCAAAATAAAAAATCTTTTTTTGCCGCAACTCAAATATCACCTAAACTTTTAAATAGTGCATATGATATTTTGCAAGATAGCAAGGAAAAACCTGACTTTCATTGGTGGGTGAAGCAATTTTGGCCGGATGGAAATGAAACTTTATGGCCGGGCAATGATGTTCGTAAAGTTGGACTAGGGGCAGAGCAATGTGCTCAGCGGCAGAGAATTTTATGGCTAAAGGAACTTTTATCTCTTAATACTGCCATTTATGGTGATATGAATTTATGGCAAGAATTATTACCTCAAGCAGAAAAAAAGATTTTTCATCAGGGTCTTGATTACTATACAGAACTTGGGGCTGTATATGCTTTAGCACCAAATGTTCTTAATGTGACAAGTCTTCTGCTACCAAATGGTCTTACACAAAGGCACTTCGATGTTTGGGCCGCTGGTGGTTTTTTATGGACAAATGAAGGTAAAGGATTGGAAATATTTCCAAAAGAATTGTATAAAGCTATTAGTCTTAAGAGTCCTGACCAGCTTATAGGTGCAGTTAATAATATGCCTTTTCGTGTTAAATGTGATATTCAAAAACATTGGCAAGAGGTTCTTAAAGCTGAACATCAATATTGCATGCGTATGAAATACGTACTCGAAATTGTTATATCTTAACTGTTCTAATCAAAATCTAAATAAAATTTCATTCACTTTTTCAAGAAAAATATTTAATCAGTGCTTCCTTATATAAAAATTCATTTTGCTTCAAAAAAGCACTTTTATTCAAGGGCGCCTTAAGAAACATTTTTTTTGGCATAGTATTACATTGACTTGATGTTTATATTTTGTAGAATGCTAACTGTGTTAGATGATAAAATAGTTTTATTTTTTAATTCTATAATAAATAATGAAAGCCTTATACACATTTGGAGAAATGTATGACTTTACCTAGTTTAAAAATAGGCGATATTACAGCGAAACTTCCTATAGTTCAAGGTGGGATGGGTGTTGGCATCTCCCTTTCAAAGCTAGCATCAGCTGTTGCCAATGAAGGCGGCATTGGTGTTATTGCTGGTGCTATGGTTGGAATGAGGGAATCAGATATTGTAAAAAACCCAATAGAGGCTAATGTAAGAGCTTTGCGTCATGAAATAACTAAAGCTAAAGAGTTAACTGCTGGCCTAATTGGTGTTAACATTATGGTTGCTCTTACTACTTTTAGCGAAATGGTTAAAGCTTCCATTGAAAGTCATGCGGATTTTATCTTTTCTGGCGCAGGACTACCTTTAGAATTGCCAAAACTTTTTAGGCAAATTTGTGAACAAAAAAAGGAAGAATTTCGCACAAAACTAGTTCCCATCGTATCTTCAGCTAGGGCAGCTTCTCTTATTGCAAAAAAATGGATAAATCGCGCTAGTTATATTCCTGATGCTTTTGTTCTTGAAGGACCTAAAGCCGGAGGGCATTTAGGCTATAAAGCAAGTGAACTCGAAAATTCTAATTTTTCTCTTGAAAAGCTTGTTCCAGAGCTAGTTGATGTTGCAAAGGAATTAGAAGACAAGTCTGGTCGAGCTATTCCGGTTATTGCTGGTGGCGGAGTATATAGCGGTGCGGATATTCAAAAAGCTTTTAGTACTGGTGCAAGCGGAGTGCAAATTGGAACTCGTTTTGTTGCTACACATGAGTGTGATGCTTCAGAGAAATTTAAGCAAAGTTATGTGAATGCACAAAAAGAGGATATAACAATTATTGAAAGTCCAGTTGGCATGCCCGGGCGTGCACTTGAGGGGCCTTTTATAAAAGCTATGAAAGAGGGACAAACCAGACCATTTAAATGTATTTTTAAATGTCTGCATTCTTGTAAACAGGAAAATGCGCCATACTGTATAGCTGCTGCCCTTATAAGTGCTATGAAGGGTAATTTTGAAAAGGGTTTTGCTTTTTGCGGCTCTAATGTTTGGAAAGTAGACAAAATTATTTCGGTGCGAGAGCTATTTCAAACCTTACAACTGGAATTTGATGAAGCGGTAAGGAGTTTGGGTGGTCGTATGAAGGGTTCACTGATTTTGTAGCGTTTGAGCAAATAAAAGGGGCATATTTTTTGCCCCTTTTTTTTATTTTTTCAATATTTGCATAATATCTTTCACTGTACTTGTACCTTTACTATTTACTTTTAACCAAATCCCTTGATGATTGGCAATAGCTATTGGGTCAACCTGCTTTTCGTACTGTTTTGCAGGTATAAGTAAATATTTTGGTTTGCTTAAGTTGTCTAGTATAAATTCCTTGTTGCCCATTTTTGCATATAGCACAGCGTGCCCACCTACATTAATTTTATCATGTAAAAAAATTAACCATAGATCTTTTTTTGGCCATTTAAAGTATTGCAAAGCAAAGTATTTAGTTATGGCATAATCTTCGCAATCACCTCGCCTATTAGTTAAAAACTCTTCAGGCGAAGCCCAGTACTCATTTTTTCCATAAAAGTCTTTATCTTCTTGAGATGCAATACTGTTGAAAAACCCATTAATATTGCGCAATGTTTTTAAAGAAATGGGTGATTTCACCGTGATTTGTGACAAAGCAATCCATTGGTGCTTGTGTTGTCCTGGAAGAGGGATGTTTGCTGAGGAAAAAATTTCTTGCTTATGCTTTTGCAAAATGTCCTTCCATCGTTGTCGCATTAACGAATATTGGGAAGGAAGTTTGACATCATTTACTAGGACAAATTTTGTGCTCAATAAGGTTATCGTTGGGGAATTATTG